>JBFWJP010000007.1:0-17500 GCA_050253135.1 Desulfurella sp.
GAAAAAATTCTCAACTACAAAGCCTTTCACGATATAAGATGCAAGGTAAAACAGCATTGCATTAATAATGAGTGTAAATAAACCCAGAGTCAAGATATTTATAGGTAGCGTCAAAAGTATTATAAAGGGTCTTATAAATGTATTTAGTAAACCTATAACTAAACTTGCTGCTATTAGAGAAAATACACCTTCTACATGCAATCCTTTTACTATCATAACACTGACACCAAGCGCAATCGAACTTATTATCCATTTTACTAGAAAAATCATTTTACCTCCAAAAATCGATTTATACTGGCAAGCACTACCGAGTTTTTCTTTAATGCCTCAATAATTTTTACATAATACAATTCTTGTAACCAAACGGGTGCCTTTAAATCACTTTTTTCAATCCAAGCCCATGCCTCAAACTCAAGACCGTATATGCTTTGCTTTAGTAAGACGCACTTTGGTGTGTATGCGTCATTTTTTAAAATATAATCTTGTTTATTTAATTCTTCAATGACAATGTTTTTTACTTTCTCAATGTCTGAGTTTATGTCCACAATAAAGGGGATTTTTAGTTTTATTGCTCCGCTTGAGTACGTGGAGTTTATAACCTTAGAATTTATAAAATAGGAATTTGGTACTATAATATCTGTATTATCATAGGCTTTTATTATTGTAGACCTTAATTTTGTTTCTACTACAACACCACTTATGTTGTTTTCTGGTATATTTATAATGTCGCCTGGTTTAACCAGCTGTTCAAATATTATTATGATACCAGATACCATATTATTTGCAATATTTTGTAAACCAAAACCAAGTCCAACACTGAGTGCGCCGGCAATTAAAGCTATAGTGGATGCATTAACACCCACAAATGTTAGTGATATGGCTAGAATTACAATCACAATAGTGTATGAGCCAAGTGTTTTTAGGATTTGAATGTTTGCTTCGCCAATTGATTGATGCAATTTAAGCTTTTCTAAGCTTCTTTTATAGTGCTTATCAAGCAGAAAGCCCAAAAATAGCAAAACGATGATTTTTAATATAAGCGATAGTGATAAGTTGACCCCCTTGTACTCAAAAAACGAGTAATTTAGTATATTGGAGATTTGAACGCCAAGGTCTTTTATTGATTTTGCTGCTTTATTTATAGCGTATATAGAAGGATTTTGTATATGGAGCATGATTTTTTTAATTGTATTCAATTTGGCTTCTAATAAGCTCAAGTTTTGTTTATATGCCATTAACTCTAGCAATGTTTGCTTGAAATAAACAAAATAGGATACTTGAGAGGTTGCTGTATAATTTGGTGGAGAGTAGTTTGTAATAAATTGCATATTTGTATCAATTGAATTTTCAATTTTTTGGATTTCTTTTTGGATTTGCGTGTAGAAAGATGCCGTTTGTGTAGAATTTTTGTTTTCAATAACTTCTATCAAGTAGCTTCTAATCTTTAGATCAATTATCGATATCCCTAAAGCGAACAATTGGTTTTCATTGTAGAGTTTTTGGTTTTCTAACTGGGCCAATCTATTTTGGAGATAGGAGGAATTGTATGAAGAGTGGGATATTTGGGATACTAAAAGCTGGATTTGCGTATCAAGTTGTATATTTTGGGATACAATATTGTCTTGCGCTTCGTCATAATATTTTTCTTGAGCTTTGATTTTTTCATTGATGTTTTTTAATGCATACCTATCGAGTGCGGTTTTGTGCGTAATATTGTTCATAGATTTGTAAGAATTGTTTAAAAATAGATTTATGTTTTCGATACTTTTTTTAGCTTGGTCAAGTTTTGCCTGTGTTATTTTATACCGTAGGTCTAAGAGTTCTTCATCAAGTGTATTTTTTTGCGTTAATAATAATTCTTCATTTAAGATTTTTTTTCTTTCGCTTAAGTGTTGGATTGTTTTTTCTAAACTATTTATTGTGTTGCTTAGATTTGTTAAGTAATCCACAAAATTGTTAAATTCGTCAAAGTAAATAACTTTTGCTTTTAGCAATCGACTCAGTTTTTCTTCATTTTGAAGCTTTGGTTTTGTGGAATATATGCTTTTTAATTCCCTTAATAAATCTATTTTTACATAGAGTTTATCAAGCGTGTCTGGATTTTTTGTTTTACTGATTTGGGCGTAGGTTTGTTGCTCAAGTTTATTGATCTGTGTGATTCTATCTTGAGGACTTTGTGCCAAACTAATAGTAGCACTGTATGAATTTTCTTTTAAAGTTATTACCAAAATAACAGCAATTATAAGTATTTTTAAGAGCCTCATGGCAAACTTATATATAAAAAAGTTTTGTGTGTCAATACTATTGACTTTTTAGAAGTTTTCATTACTTTATAGCAAGTGGTAGAAATGTTGACATTTGGTGCACTTGTATTGTGCGGGGGTAAATCTCAAAGAATTGGACAAAATAAGGCTTACTTGCTAAAAAACAATGAACCATTTATAAGCATAATTGTTAACAGATTATCAGAAATTTTTGAAGAAGTGATTATATCTGTTGACGAAAGTAAAAAATATACACAAATTACAAATAATAGGCTAAAAGTTGTAGAAGATCGAAAAAGTTATTTTGGGCCTATTGAAGGTTTAAGACAGGGTTTGAAACAAACGCAAAAAGATTACTTATTTGTGTGCGGGTGTGATATGCCAAATATTTCAAAAGAGTGCATAGAAGAGTTGGCTAGCTATGTTGATGGTTTGCATGAGTGTGTGTTGCCTTTAATCGAAAGACCTCAAGTGTTGCATGGTTTTTACAGCAAATCTTTATACGCTAAAATCAAATCGGGCAATTATTTTAGCATAAAAGGACTTCTTAATGATTCTAAAGTTAGGTATATATCAAAATTCAATTGTAATATAGCAGAATCGGTTGTAAATATAAATACAAAAGAAGATTACGATCGCTTGCTAGGAGGAACAAATGGATAAATCATTAAATGAAGAAATTTTTGCAAATAGTCTTTTAGAAGAAGGTAAAAAGAAAGGTTATCTAACCTACGATGATATAAATAAACTTTTGCCAGATGAAATAAACATTGAAGAAATTGATGACTTAATGGAAAAGTGCGACGATCTCAATATAGATATATTAGATAGCGAAGCTGATGCAAAAAAAACAACACCTGTTGTCAAAGAAGAAGAACTTTTAGAAGAAGATACAGAAATTAAAAGTGCCATAAAGATGTATTTTTCAGAGATGGGTACTATAGATTTACTAGACAGAGATGAAGAGGTTGAGCTGGCAAAAAAAATCATTGACGAAAAGAATGTATTGTTAGAAACGCTTATAGAGGTGTCTTTTTTTGGGTGGGCTTTAGACGATTTAATATACAATATCAGCAATAACATTATAAAGCTAAAAAACATATCAAATGCGCTTGATAGCTCTTTTGATGATGTTAAGCAAGAGGAAGAGGAAGATTTTACAACAAAGCAGAAATTTTTAATTGTATTTTCTGAGATAAAAGAAACGCTTTCCTTATACAAGAAAGAGAAAAAAACAGAATATAAAGAAAAAATTCTTCACAACCTTACAGAAATTTCCCTAAATGATACTTGCATTGGAAACATGATAGAAAGTTTCAAACAAAAAGCTTACGGGATGGATTCGGGTTCCGAAAAAGATCAGGTATTTGATCTAATAAGCAAACTTGAAAAAAGCAAACTTTTAATAGAAAACGCAAAACAAAGAATGATTAAGGCAAACCTAAGGCTCGTCGTTTCAATTGCTAAAAAGTATTTAAGTAGGGGTTTGTCTTTTCTAGATCTTATCCAAGAAGGCAATATAGGTCTTATGAAGGCTGTTGATAAGTTTGATTACAAAAGAGGCTTTAAATTTTCTACATACGCTACATGGTGGATTAGACAATCTATATCTCGTGCCATTGCAGACCAAGCGCGAACGATTCGCATACCAGTGCATATGATAGAAACCATTAATAAAATTGTTAGGACATCTAAACTATTAGTTCAAGAAAATGGCAAAGAGCCTAGCGTGCAAGAGTTATCAGAAAGCCTCAATGTGCCAATTGAAAAAATTAAAAATATTTTAAAAATAGTAAAAGAGCCAATATCTTTAGAAACACCTATTGGTGATGAAGAAGATACAAGATTAGAGGATTTTATAGAAGATAAAAACGCAGCTTCGCCCCTAGATACAGTAATTGAATCTGATCTTTCAGAAAAGATAGAAGCGGTTTTATCAACTTTAAGCGAAAGAGAACAGAAGGTATTGCGCATGAGGTTTGGCATATCTACAGGTTTTGACCACACGCTTGAAGAGGTAGGCAGGGTGCTTGGCGTAACAAGAGAGCGTGTAAGACAAATTGAGGCAAAGGCCATTAAAAAATTGAGACACCCAAAGCGTTCCAAAGCACTAGTGAGCTTTATTGAATGAGGTTAAATAGGTATTTAGCAGCTTGTGGTTTAGGTTCTAGGCGAAAAGTTGAGCAATTAATTAAGGATGGAATTATTAGTGTCAATGGTAATTCCGTAAAAGATTTTATAGATATTGATCCAGATAATGCTAAAGTTTTATACAAAGGTAAATTAATTAGACCCCAAGATAAATTATACATTGCCTTTTACAAACCCCCTTTTGTAATATCAAGCGTTAAAGATAGCACTTACCAATGTATTGGAGATTTTTTTAATCATTTAGATGTAAGGGTTTTCCCTGTTGGTAGGCTTGATTATCTATCTGAAGGTTTGATATTTGTGACTAACGATGGATCATTTGCAAATAGGATTGCGCATCCTTCTAAAAAGGTAAAAAAAATTTACCTAATTAAAACAAAAAAACAGCTCGAAAACAATATGCTAGAAAAACTTTCAAAGGGTACTATGCTTGAAGATGGTTTTTTTAAGCCATTATTTATATCATTTACAGAAAATAGACTGTGGATAAAACTTTCAATGGACTCAGGCAGAAATAGGGTTGTTAGAAGATTTTTTAAAAAATTTGAGATTGGCATAGAAGTGCTCAAAAGAATATCAATTGGAGGTGTAAAATTGGGCAATTTAGGACCAGGCGAGTATAGATTTTTAGAAAAAAATGAAATATTACAATTGACACAAAGCAAGCTATAGTATAAAATTGCCCACGAATTATAACTTTCCAATAAGGAGGTTTTTGGTGTATGACTAATTGGTTGATTGCGTTTGTCGCATTATTATTACTATTTTTAATTTTTGCAGGTATGGTTATAGCCGCAAGATACCTTGCACCGCATGAGTATGATAAAGAAAAGTACGATTTGTATGAGTGCGGTGTGCCTATGGTGAACGAATTTAGGTATTTCAATGTTCGTTTTTACATCATCGCTATTATGTTCACACTGTTTGATATAGAAGCAATATTTATGTATCCATGGGCTGTGTATTTTAAAGAACTAGGTATTTTGGGTGTTATTGAGATGGGTTTGTTTATAATAATGGTATTTGTTGGTTGGATTTATGCGTATAAAAAAGGAGCGCTTGTATGGGAATAGAAAATGCTTGGATTACAACAAAATTAGACAAGCTTGTTAGTTGGGGTAGGTACTCATCTTTTTGGCCTGTTACGTTTGGTTTGGCATGTTGCGCAATAGAGATGATGGCAACAGGTGCCTCAAGGTTTGACTTAGATAGGTTTGGTGTAGTTTTTAGAGCATCTCCAAGGCATTCTGATGTTATGATTGTTGCAGGTACGCTAACCAAAAAAATGGCAATAGCCGCACGTAAAGTTTACGATCAAATGCCAAGGCCTAAATGGGTTATATCAATGGGTAGTTGTGCAAACACTGGTGGAATGTTCGACTCATACAGTGTTGTGCAAGGCGTTGATACAATAATTCCTGTGGATGTCTATGTGCCAGGATGCCCACCAAGACCAGAAAGTTTGCTATACGGTATAATGAAATTGCAGGAAAAAATCAAAAAAGAAGGTTCGATGAATACATAAAACAAGGAGTTAGCAATGGATGGTCAAAGCGTTGTAGAATTGGTTAAGGCTAAGTTTGGTGAGGGTTTATTAGAATCAAGTGAGTTTAGAGGCGAGTATAGCTTGCTTGTTTCTAGTGATATTGCACATGATTGTTTAAAATACTTGCACGATGAGTTAAGCTTTGAATATTTGGTATTTGTTACTGCTGTAGATTTTGGTGTTGATGCACAGTACCGCTTTCAAGTAGTTTATCAATTGCGATCCCTTTCCCATAAACTTCAAATGCGTATTAAAACCAATATCAAAGAAAATCAAGAAATAGAAAGTGTCGTAGATATCTATAAATCAGCCACATGGGATGAGAGAGAAACCTACGATATGTTTGGGATAGTTTTTACTAACCATCCAGACTTAAGAAGGGTTTTAATGCCACAGGATTGGACAGGTTATCCATTAAGAAAGGATTATCCGCTAAAAGGAAGGCCAGAAGATGATGACTGGTTAGATAAACACTTGCCACTTGGTCAGCTAAAAAGACCAAGGCACACAAGAAAGCCTTTTAGTTTAATCCAAAAATAGGAGAATGGATCATGAATAAAACTTATGTTGCTGAAAACGAAAGGGAAGTTACAGTAAATATGGGTCCGCAGCATCCCTCTACACATGGTGTTTTGAGGTTTGTTGTAAAACTTGATGGTGAAAAAATTATTGAATCTGACCCAGATGTAGGCTATTTGCACCGCGGTTTTGAAAAATTTGCCGAAAATATGACCTATCAACAATTTATGCCATTTACAGATAGGCTTGATTATCTAGCTTCAATGAACAATAACTTTGCTTACGCGATGGCTGTAGAAAAGCTTCTTGGTATTAGTAAAGATATACCAAAGCGTGCAGAATACATTCGTGTTATTATGGCTGAGCTGGGCAGGATTGCATCCCATTTAGTTTGGCTTGCAACGCATGCTCTAGATATTGGTGCTATGACAGTGTTTCTCTATTGCTTTAGAGAAAGAGAATATATTCTTGATATGTATGAAATGGCTTGCGGTAACAGGCTTACTTACAATTACGTAAGAATTGGTGGAGTTGCACGCGATTTACCAGATGGTTTTATGGAAAAATTAAAAGAATTTGTTAAGCTTTTTCCTTCAAAAGTAAAAGAATACCATACATTGTTGTCTAAAAATAGAATTTGGCTTAAAAGAACTAAGAATATCGGGTATATTTCCAAAGAAGATGCAATAAACTGGGGTATTGCAGGTCCTTGCACAAGAGGATCTAGTATTGATTGGGACTTAAGACGTGATATGCCGTATTCGGTTTATCCTGAACTGGATTTTGAGATACCAGTGTACCATAATTGTGATGTGTACGATCGATACCTTGTGCGTATGGACGAGATGATTCAGTCTAATAGAAATTTAGAGCAATGTATAGAAAAAATCCCAGATGGACCTGTAATGATGAAGGATAGCCCTTCTGTTTGGGATCCAAAAGAAGATATAATGAAGAAAAATTATGCATTAATGAAGCATTTCGTAAAAGTTGTACAAGGCATAAAAGCGCCAGTTGGAGAAACTTACTTTGGTGCAGAAAATCCAAAAGGCGAGTTAGGTTTTTATATTTACTCAAACGGAGATGGCATACCGTATAGGATGAAAATTCGCTCTCCGTCATTTATTAACTTAAGCGCTATGCCAGTTATGCTAAAAGGGCATTATATTGCGGATATTATATCGGTAATCGGCAGTTTAGATTTTGTTTTTGGCGAATGTGATAGGTAGAGGTGCATTATGAGTAAAAAAGTTACAGTTAAAATAGATGGTAGAGAGTTTGAAGTAGACAGTGAATTGAGTATTTTGCAGGCAGCAAGGCAAAACGGAATATATATTCCAGCTATTTGTTATTCTGATAGATTTGGTGCAATTGGTGCTTGTAGGATTTGTGCTGTTGAAATTGCTGGAATGAAAAAGCCTATGCTATCGTGTGCAGGCAAGGTAAAAGATGGCATGGAAGTTACTACAAATTCTTCTGCATTAGACGCACTAAGAAGGGAGATAATCTATGAGTGGGATACTTTTCATCCATTGCAATGCGGGGTTTGCGATAAAAGCGGTGAGTGCGATCTCCAAAATATAAACTACGAGTTTAATATTAGCGAAAACCCAAAAGAAGCTCAAACTGATCCTTTAACAATACCTCAAGGCACCATACACTATGAGTGGAAAATCATACACCACGATGCAAATTTGTGCATACAGTGTAGAAGGTGCGTTGCAGTCTGTGACAAGGTGGTAAATTTTGGTATTTTGGCTTTGGTAAAGAAAGATGGGGATAGAAAAGAAATAGACACAAAGGATGGTAAACCGCTTGATTGCGAGTTTTGTGGGCAGTGCGTAAGTGTATGTCCAACAGGCGCTATGTCTAGTAAGTTATTTAAATACAAAGCAAGAGCCTGGGAAATGGAAAAAATCCCAACTACTTGCGGTTTTTGCTCATCTGGTTGTCAGATGGATTTAAATGTTAAAAACAACGAGATACTAAGGGTAACAAGCGAAGAATCTACACCAAATATGGCAAACTTGTGTAATTTGGGCAGATTTAACTATTCTGCAAGTAGTTCTGATAGGTTAATCAAAGAGTATTCAATGGACTCAAAAACGCTCAATCAAGAGTCAGTGATTTTAGAACTATCGCAGATTTTGAAAAGTACACCAAAAGAGAAGATCTTTGGCATAAGTGGTGCAAGGGAAACGCAAGAAGATAACCTCGCATTCAAAATGTTTTTTAACAATACACTATCAAATGACAATATAGATAGCCTCTCATCCACACACATTGGAAAACTATACAAATACTTACCAAAGAGTGTAAATGGTTTTTACGATTTTTCAGAGATTTCTGATAGCGATTTGATAATCTGCTTTGGCGGAGATATTGCAAATGAGATGCCTCGCATAGACTGGGCAATAACAAGAGGCGTAAAATTACTTAAAACTTCAAAGGTAGTAAGTGCATACTGGAAGGATACAAAAATTGATACGCTTGGGTCTATGCCATTAAGGTATGAGCCTGGCAAAGAGTTGGATTTCTTAACATCATTTGCTTATGCATTAAAATCGGAGAGCTTTGGTGCTGGGCTGGATGGCCTTGAGGATCTAAAAGAATCGAGTTTTGATGTATCAAGCATAATTGAAGAGGTGAAAAAAGCTTCTAAGATAGCCTTTATTGTGTGTGAAGAGGCACTTGAGCGTGACTTTGGAGAAGAAATTGCAAAAGCTGTATCAAATGTTGCACTTTTGCTAAAAGACAAAGTAAAAGTATATGCTTCAAGTAAATACAACAATGCATTTGGAGCTTTGTATAATGGTTATGGTTTATCAAGTGATTTTAGTGTTAATAAGTTACTTGAGTTTGCAAAGGCTGGCAAAATTGAGACGCTCTTGCTTTTAAATGCCGATTTGTACAGCTTTTT
Organism: Desulfurella sp.; assembly: GCA_050253135.1. Lineage (GTDB taxonomy): Bacteria > Campylobacterota_A > Desulfurellia > Desulfurellales > Desulfurellaceae > Desulfurella. The sequence continues at coordinate 9,401 of JBFWJP010000007.1, forward strand.
AAGTGACAGTGATGCTGAAATTGTAAGAGCTAATGTAAAAAATATTGTGTTGTTTGATACTTTTGAAAGCAAGACTTCTATATCTGCAAATGTGGTAATCCCAGTGCCTTTCTTTACGCATCAAAATGGTAGTTTTGTCAATGCAGAAGGAAGGGTAAATAGTATAAACAAGGCTGTTTTAAGTGAGGTAGTACCTGCATGGGAGTTATTGTTTAAGCTTTCAACGAACCTTGGTTACAATTTGTCAAGCGCGAAGATGCAAATAAAAGATAAAAAGATTATGCTAAATGGTCCAACCGATAAAATTTATAAAATAAATTTTAATCAAAGCATAAAAGGCGCTGGCGAATTTGGGTTTGTAGCAAACTACTCTAAATTTAGAACATCAATTTACTCAGGCTATGGCGAAGGTGCAAAATTAGCTCAAAGTCAATCACTGTTACACATAAATAAAGAAGATGCAGATAGCCTTGGGTTAAAAGATGACGATTTTGCAAAAGTATCCATTGATAGTGCGTTTGTAGTACTACCTGTTAAAGTAGACGAAAAGATGCCAAAATCAATAATAAGTGGGCAATTATGGTTTGAAAATGCAAATCTATACAATATCACTGGTAGTTTCAACAATTATGCACGGGTTAGTTTAACAAAAAGCGAAGGGGGCTTAAAATGATTGAAGTAATAATAGGTGTTGTTAAATTACTTGTTTTGGTAGCAGTTTTAAGCGTATATGTTATGTATGCTACATGGTATGAAAGGAAAGTTATTGGTCATATGCAACAGCGCATTGGGCCAAAAAGGGTTGGTCCTTATGGCTTACTGCAACCTTTAGCAGATACTATCAAGAGTTTTTTTAAAGAGGATATTGTTCCAACAAGGGCAGATAAGCCACTATTTTGGTTAGCACCAATTTTAGCCCCCACCTTTCCTTTTGCTGCTGCGGCCGCTATACCGTTTTTCCCGCCTATCGAGCTTTCGAATGGCACAACATTCTATTTTAGCGTATTTCATTCAAATGTAGACTTGTTGTACATTTTGGCAATGATGGGTTTGTCTAGTTTTGGTGTAATGCTTGCTGGTATAGCATCAGGGGGCAATAAGTACTCTTTTATAGGCGCACAGCGCGAAATTGCTCAAGTGGTAAGCTATGAAATAATACTTGCGCTTGCCTTACTAAACCCAATACTTATGGTTCAATCGCTCAATTTGACAGACTTTGTGACTTTTCAGCAACAGCACTTGTGGTTGGTTTTCTACCAGCCTTTTGCTTTTGTGGCTTTCGTGATAGCTATGGTAGCTTCTGCTTCAAGGGTTCCATTTGACTTACCAGAAGCAGAAAACGAACTTGTTGCTGGGTTCAATACGGAGTTTAGCGGACTTAAGATGGCTATGTTCTTTTTTGGTCAGTATGTGACGATATTTGTAGTGTCAGCCCTAGCAGCCATTGTGTTTTTGGGTGGTTGGAGCGGTCCAGCAATACTTCCTGGGTTTGTTTGGTATTGGCTTAAAGTACTGTTGTTTATATTTATGTTTACATGGTTTTGGGGAACATTTCCTCGTTATAGGTACGATCAGTTAATGGATATAGCTTGGAAGAAACTACTGCCTCTATTAGTGTTAAATATTTTGTGGACAGGTTTTGCACTGATTGTGCACATGCCTATAATTTAGGGAGGTTAGTATGTTGTTTAATGATTTAAGAAAAGGTTTAAGCGTTACACTCAAGTATCTTTTTACACACGCAGTAACATGCCAGTATCCCACGCAAAGGCTCAATGTGCCAGAGCGAGGTAGGTGGCTTCACGCACTTAATTTGTATGAGGACAGCCAAAAAATTAAGTGTATAGACTGTGGACTCTGTGAAGAAGTTTGTCCATCTAAATGCATAGAGATTATACCTACAGAGAATGAAGACCATACAAAAAGTCCTGCCATTTACAATATAGATTTGGGTAGGTGTTGTTTTTGCGGGCTTTGCGTTGAGGTTTGCCCTGAGCTTGCAATCAGCATGAGTGATAAGTACGAACTTGCAGGCTATGACAGGGAAAAATTTATTTTTACTAAAGAAGACCTAATAAAAGTTGGCTTAGAATACAACAATAATAAATTGCAAAAAAAAGAAGGTGAGCTATGAGTGTGGAAATAGTGGTTTTCGCAATTTTAGCAATTTTAGCAGTAGGCGGTGGTTTTGGTATAGTTGTAACAAAAAATCCATTTAGGGCCGCTATGTGGATGGTATTATCGTTTATTGGATCAGCCGGCATTTTTGTAATGCTTGATGCGGTTTTTATTGCAATGCTACAATTGATTGTCTATGCTGGTGCAATTACGGTAATGATTGTAATAGCAATGTACACTATGGATAGGCTAACTCTTGCTAGCCTAAAAAGATTTAACAATCAGGCTTACTTTGGAGCATTGTTTGGCCTTGGGATATTGCTTGATTTTATTGTTATTGCGGCTAAACTAAAAATAAACACGGCATATATGGGCAAAAATCTATCAATTGCAGGCAGCAATGTAAAAGCTATAGGTGATGTACTATTTAAATCGTATTTGTTGCCTTTTGAGATAACTGCAATTGTGCTTTTGATTGCACTGTTTGGCGCAGTTGCACTGACTAAAAAGGATCTTTAGGAGGCAAAATGTTGGCTGCGTATATGTTTGTTAGTGTATTGCTCTTTGCAATAGGTGCCACAGGGGCAATGATTAGAAGGAATTTTTTGATAGTTTTAATGTCGCTTGAGCTTATGATAAATGGCGCTGGTATGGCGCTAATTGTGATGTCATACTACATAGGCAATGTTTCAGGTCAGGTGATGTTTTTGTTTGTTGCAGCAGTTGCAGCAAGCGAAACGGCTGTGGGTTTAGCTATAGTGGCTATGATGTATAAAAACAAGAAAAGTGTAGATATAAACGATTTTACTACACTGAGAAAATAAAAGGGGAAAGATATGAAAACATTGGTGTTACTGGTTATTATCTGGCCTCTAATTGGTTTTTTAATTAATGGTCTGTTTGGTAAATGGACCAAAAACTATGCAGGAGTTATAGCTGCAAGTGCTTTGGGCTTGAGTTTTTTAAGTGCCGTTTACCCTATGTGGCAGGTTATTTTAGGAAACATTTACGATTATGTTTACTTTATGTGGATGCCATTTGGCAAAATCAACATCCCGTTTGGCTTAAGATTAGACTCACTGTCCACAGTGATGTTGTTTGTTGTTACGTTTGTTTCATGGATGATTCATATTTATTCTAACGGATACATGAAAGGTGACCCAGGGTATGCCAGGTATTTCACATACCTAAATTTATTTGTGTTTTCAATGCTTCTTCTGATTTTGGGGGATAACTACCTTTTAATGTTTGTTGGTTGGGAAGGCGTAGGTTTATGTTCATACCTATTAATAGGCTTTTGGTATGATAAAAAAACAGCTTCGGATGCTGGAGAAAAAGCTTTTGTTGTAAATAGAATAGGTGATGCAGGTTTTATTATTGGTGTTTTGTTTATATTATTTAATTTTCACTCTGTGACATACGCTGATGTATTTCCTTTTGTCCATCAAATATTAACACCAGAAACAGCAACAATTATAGGGCTTGCTTTGTTTTTGGGTGCAATGGGTAAATCCGCGCAATTTCCATTGTATATTTGGCTTACAGATGCTATGGAAGGCCCAACACCGGTTTCAAGCTTGATACACGCAGCAACAATGGTTACTGCTGGTGTGTATATGGTTGCAAGGTCAAATGCAATTTACGATATGAGTCCGATTGCAATGGAAGTGGTAGCATCAGTAGGTGCATTTACTGCTTTTTATGCTGCAACAATGGCACTTACGCATAAAGACATAAAACGCATATTGGCTTACTCAACACTTTCACAGTTGGGATATATGTTTATAGGCGTTGGCGTTGGGGTTTATTGGGCTGGTATATTCCACTTAATGACGCATGCATTTTTTAAAGGCTTACTCTTTTTGGGTGCTGGTGCTGTAATGCACTCTATGAGGGGTTTACTTTCTACCGATTTGATGGGTGGACTTAGAAAAAAGATGCCTCAAACAGCAGTTCTAATGGTTATAGCCTCTTTAGCTATAGCGGGGATTCCGCCGTTTGCTGGTTTTTTTAGTAAAGATGCAATTTTAGCTGGCGCACTGGATATGGGGCATCCCATTATATGGATAGTAGGCGAGATTACTGCATTTATGACAGCATTTTACATGTTTAGGTTTGTTTTTAACGTGTTTTATGGTGAAGAAAAGGTGCCAAACTTATACCACGAACTCCATACACATGAGGCACCAAAGGTAATGACGATTCCTATGTGGGTTTTGGGCGTTTTGTCAATTATTGGTGGTTGGGTAGGCTTACATATAAGTGGTGAGATACCCATTGAAGCCTTTATAGCGCGCACAGCGCCAACACTAGAGATAGCTAGTGAAGCTCACTACTCAGAAGCTTTGTTAATGGGTATATCTGTATGTATGGGTTTGCTTGGTATCTTTACAGCATGGGTAATATACATCAAAAAATGGATTACAGCTGATACGATTGCTAATACATTTAGACCAATATATACACTACTTGCTAATACCTACTATGCTGATGAGTTTGTGTATTTTTTTATAGTAAAGCCATTTTGGTGGGTATCTGAATATTTCTTATGGAAGATTGTAGATGTCAAAATTATAGATGCAGGTGTAGATTTATTTGGGTGGATATCTAAAAGAATTGGATGGCTGTTTAGGACACTACAGACGGGCTTTGTAAGCCATTATGCTTACTGGATATCGATTGGTGTAATGTTGCTTACTTCGCTGTATTTAATTAGGATTATATAAGGTGAGGTGAAAAAATGAATCAACTGCATTTTCCAATTCTTTCAACTATTGTATTTATACCAATAATTGGTGCAATACTGGTTTCGTTAATTGATAGCAAAAAAGAAGGTGCTATAAGGTGGGTGACATTTATTGTGCTATTGCTTGACTTTATAGTGTCTTTACCGCTATTTTTCTATTTTAACTCTTCAACCTACCAGATGCAATTTGTTGAAAAAGTACCATGGATTAGCTCTTTAGGCATGAATTATTACCTTGGTATAGATGGTATAAGCTTGTTTTTGGTTCTGCTTACAACTTTTTTATCGCCAATCGCACAGCTTTCTACATGGAGCGGTGTAACTCAAAAAACAAAAGAGTTCAATATAGTTTTATTGCTTTTACAAACAGGTATGCTGGGTGTTTTTGTATCTTTAGATATATTTTTGTTCTATGTATTTTGGGAGTTCCAGCTCATCCCAATGTATTTAATGATTGGTATTTGGGGGGGGCCAAATAGGGTATTTGCCACAATGAAGTTTTTCCTTTACACATTCTTTGGTAGCGTATTTATGCTTGTGGCGCTAATGGCATTATACTTTTTACATCATTCTTATTACCACGAATATACATTTAATATGGTAACTTTAATGTCACAACCACTGCCTGCAAATTTGCAATTTTGGCTGTTTATAGCTTTTGCTTTAGCTTTTGCAATCAAAGTACCTATGTGGCCATTCCATACATGGCTTCCTTGGGCGCACGTAGAAGCACCTACTGCAGGTTCTGTAATACTTGCTGGTATTTTATTGAAAATGGGCACATACGGATTTTTGAGGTTTAACCTGCCTATGTTTGCTTCTATGACGCACCAGTTTGTTGATATAATTTTGATAATTTCACTTATTGGGATTTTCTACGGTGCATTTGTTGCTATGGTTCAGCCAGATATCAAAAAGCTTGTTGCGTATTCATCCGTGTCCCACTTGGGATACTCAATGCTTGGTATGTTTGCTCTAACTACAATAGGCATAGAAGGCTCTTTGATGCAAATGATAAATCACGGTATATCGACAGGTGCCCTCTTCTTGATTGTAGGTATTGTGTATGAGAGAATGCATACAAGGCTTATTTCAGAATACGGTGGGCTTGCATCGCTTGTTCCGATATTTAGCGTATTTTTTATGATATTTACACTATCTTCCATTGCAGTACCTGGCACAAATGGATTTATAGGCGAGTTTATGGTGTTGTTTGGTACATTTGAGTCGCATAAAGTATTTGCAATTATAGCTGCCTTTGGTGGGTTGTTTGCGGCTGTTTACATGCTCACTATGTTTAAGCGTGTTGTATTTTTAAAACCACTAAACCCAAAACTTTTGAATTTAACAGACTTTAATATAAGAGAGTGGATTTATATGGTGCCACTTGTAATATTTGTATTTTGGATTGGTATTTACCCAAATACATTCTTATCCAAGATGCATACAAGTGTGAATCATTTAGTGGAGCAGACAAAAGTTACAAATATAAATCCAAATTTAAACGGTAAGGTTTCTTTCGATAACAAAGTAATTATTAAAAAAGCGCTAATTAAGGGGTAGTGTATGAATTTTTTAGCCTATTACAGCATAAATGATTTGATAGCCATAGCTCCTCAGTTAATTTTGACGATTTTTGGGTTTATTGTAACGCTTGTAGATTTGTGGCTGCCAAAAACAGAAAAAAGCGCCAATGCATTTATAGCGCTCATGGGATTTATTTTGGCTGGTATTGCAAGTGTAATGATGTTTGATACAGGCAGCACAAGTGCATTTGTTGGCATGATAGTAACGGACAATGCTTCGCTTTTTATTGATCTTGTAATAATCATTGCTGGTATATTAGCCATTGCAATGAGTATTAATTTTGTTGACAGAGAAGGCATAAACATTGGAGAGTATTACTCTATTATACTATTTTCAAGCGTTGCAATGATGTTTTTTGCATCTACCTACAACCTCATTGTAATGTTTATTAGCGTTGAAACACTCTCGATTGGTATGTATATTTTGACAGGTTTTCTAAAAAATAAATCAGAAAGTATAGAAGCTGCAATGAAGTATTTTATATTGGGCTCTTTTGCATCTGGTTTTTTAGTGCTTGGTATTGGGATAATGTACGGCTTATTTGGCAGTGTAGATTTAAATATAATTAGTTTAGCCCTTGCAAAAGCGCAACCCCTATATAAAATCTTAGGTATTTTAGCGTTTATGCTGATTTTTATTGCTTTTGGTTTCAAAATAGCTGCGTTTCCATTTCACGCATGGACACCAGATGTATACGCAGGTGCACCCACGCCTATGAGTGCATTTATGTCTGTTGCGCCAAAAGCTGCTGCAATCTTGGCGCTGATGAGGCTTTTAATTGTAGGCATGCACCCAATCCAGATTGAGTGGACACAAATGTTGTGGATTATCGCAGCTGCTACCATGACGTTTGGTAATACAGTAGCTTTATGGCAAAAGGATTTAAAAAGGCTTCTTGGTTACTCAAGTATCTCGCATGCAGGTTATATGCTTGTAGGTATTACTGCAGCAAACAGCTTAGGATACGGTGCAGTGCTATTTTATCTTTTTGGGTACGTATTTATGAATTTAGGTGCATTTTCTGTAGCAGAATACATTAGCAAAAAAGGTGACACCAATACAGAAATTGCAAACCTAAAAGGCATAGCCTATAAATACCCACTAATTGGCGTTGCAATGCTAATTTTTATGTTTTCACTTGCAGGTGTGCCGCCTACTGTGGGATTTATAGGAAAATACTATCTATTTTCTGCAGCTGTTCAGTCGCATTTGTACTGGCTTGCAATAATTGGTGTAATAAACAGTGCAATCTCCGCATACTTTTATTTGAATGTAGTTGTAACTATGTATATGAAAGGCGACGCAGAAGGCGAATTCAGCGTACTTAATTCAGGTTTACTTAAAACCACAATACTAATTGGTGCTGTGGGCACAATAGTATTTGGCTTATTTCCAAGCTACATTTTGTCAATTGCGCTTCATTCAATAGCATTTTAAGAAATTTTTGGCGAGCTCTTTTTTACAAAAGACTCGCCTTTTGCTGTTCTCAATCAAAGTGAAAACTTCAGTCAAATTTATTGTTCTACTAAAGCTTAGATTCTTCGTTTTATCAAAAATTACTTATTTCAAAAACCTTTTCAAGTTAGACTAATTCAATAGTCTTTTGTAACTAAAAAATATAAAATGACCTTTTTTAAAATTAATTCGGT
>JBFWJP010000008.1:0-17731 GCA_050253135.1 Desulfurella sp.
CTAATGGAGCTATTTCTTTGTTTGATTATATTGCTTCTTGAATTTTACCCAAAACCGATGTCATTTGGTTTTGCATTACATAGGGTTTTGAATATTTTGCAGCGCGCGTTGCTTGATTGTTTATTGCAATGGGCTTATTTTCTGATGGCGTCTGACTTACTACAAGCTGTTTTGAGCCTATATCAAAAACACCTTTTGATGGGTTTAAACCACTACCCTGCGAAACACTTACAGACTGCATAGGATGCGTGAAGTAGTATTCAATAATTTTTCTTTGCTGTTCATTTGTTGCTGCAACAAGCCACATAACGAGAAAAAAAGCCATCATAGAAGTCATAAAATCGCCATAGGCAATCTCCCATACGCTTGATTCTGGTTGTTTTGATTTTTTGCATTTTTTCTTGCGCACTAAGTTGGTATTATCCGCCATTAGCGCCTCTCTTTGGCAAGTTTTTCAACCTCATCAAATTCAGTGCGGTAAGTTGGTGGAATAGTTTGTCTTACAGACTCCATAGCAATAATAGGTGCATCGCCCTTTGCTATTGAAATAATACCTACTTTAAGTGATTTCAGATACCCTACAAAATCTTCATTTTTTAATTCCTGGACAGTAGCCATAGGACCAATAACAACATAACACAGCAACAAACCCAAAAATGTACCAGTAAGAGCTCCTGCAACATGGTGACCAACCTCTAAAATAGAGCCACCTAAAGCCCCCATGGTTAAGATAACACCCATAACCGCAGCAACAATACCCATACCCGGCATACTTTCTGCAATCTTGGCTACCATCTTTGGAGCGATAGACATTTCTTTTTCTACAACTTCAATATTTGAATCAAGCATTTCATCAAGCTTTTCTATTTCAATGCCGGTTACAATATTTCTTATAGCATCAATTACAAACTCCCTTGCTTCTTTATTTTTTAGCAAAAAAGTATTAGACTGCATAACAGGGCTTTCTTCGGGCTTATCAACAATAGCTTCAAGCGATAAAATGCCATCCTTTCTTACCTTCACGGATAAATGGTAAATAAACAATAGCAACTCTAAATATACTTTTTTGCTTAATGGGTTTGACTTTGCAAATCCAGCAATAACCTTTATAGCATCCTTCATTATAGAAGGTGTTGTAGAAGCCACAAGTATACCTGCAGCGCCCCCAAATAAAACGATGTATTCCGATATCTGTATCAAGACAAGCGGCTTTCCGCCACCTAAAACAAATCCCGTTAGAATAGCAGCAATGGTAAGGACTACACCTATTACATTCATCTATACCTCACATTAATACAATCGGAACATAAACAAAAAAATAAAGTTATTTTTTTCTTTTATCGATAACTCTTACCATTTTGCCTGGCGTTCTTTGTATAGTATTTTCTGGTACTATCTGTAATATACAATGAAAACCTAGTAAGTCATACAGAGCGTTTTCTAATCTATTCTTCAATTCAGCTGAAAAACCATTTATTTTTTCCAAAATTATTGTAATCTCATCTTTACCTTTTGAATTTTCAAGCACAATTTGGTAATAGGCCCCAATCGTTTTGTACTGCAACAAAATCTGTTCAATCTGAGAAGGGTAAAAATTGACACCTTTTACCTTTAGCATATCATCTGTGCGCCCTTTAAGACGAGAAACCCTAAGATGTGTCCTGCCACAATCGCATTTGTCTCTTGAAATAATTTTTGTTATGTCTTTGGTGCGATATCTTATTAATGGTAAACCTTCCCTTGTGAGGGTTGTAATTACAAGCTCGCCTTCAACACCATCATCAACTGACTCTAAAGTATTGGTGTCTACAATTTCTGCTATATAATGGTCTTCCCATATGTGTATGCCCGATTTTGCCTCGCAATCAATGCCCATACCTACGCCACCTGTTTCTGTCATACCGATAATATCGAATGTAGAAACTTTCATCTGGTTTTCAATGCGCGATCTTAACTCATCAGACCATGTTTCTGCACCTAAAATGGCAACCCGCAAATGTGTTTGCGAAAAATCAAAATCGTTTTGGTTTGCTACCTCAATGAGCCTTTGTGGGTATGAGGCTATAGAGCAAATAACAGTAGTTTGGAAGTCTTTTATAAATTTAAGCTGAAGCAGTGTTCTGCCAGCCCCCATTGGTATAATAAAAGCACCAATTTTTTGTGCACCAAAGTGAAACCCAAACCCCCCGTTAAACAAACCAAATGACGGCATAATTTGGATTCTATCCTTGCTGGTAACACCTGCTGCAAAAAAACACCTCGCTGCCATTTCTGCCCAATTTTCCACATCGGATTGCGTCATAGCATTTATTACGGGTGTACCGGTAGTGCCGGAGCTTGTGTGAATTCTCACAACTTTATCTGGATAAGTTATATGGTCTAGTGGGTAGCAATTTCTCAATTCTTCTTTTGTAGTAAATGGAAGTTTTTTTAAATCATCAAGGCTTTTTATATCATCTGGCTCAATTGATGTGTATTTTGTTTTTAGTGCAGAGTTGGAATTTTTTATCAAAGAAAGAGTTTGCTTTAAACGTTTGAGTTGAAGTTTTTGGAGTTCTTCTTGAGGCATAGTCTCATAGTGTTCATTGAATATCATTATTGTACCCCTTATTAAAAAATTCATGGTTTTTTTGGTCAATTAAGCTTAGGGCTTTTTTGTAGTCAATATTTAGTTTTTTTACTAGTTTGCCAAACATATAAATATTCAGCATTTTAGCGTTAGTTTTTGTTATGTATGCTAACTCATCACTACTAAAACCTATAACATTTTTAGAGTATAAAAACCCTAATTTCTCAAAAAAATTATTTAACAGTACAACCAAATCTGCTTTGTTATAGCCAATAATAGGGCTTTTGTAATCGCCAATTTTTAAGTGTACCTCAACAAGTCCACCTTTTTTTGCCATACCGTGGATTTCACTAGAAAGGATATTTTTATCTTCAAATAACTTTATAATGAGCCTTGAGAGGTATAAAACGCCTTCACCGCCTCTGCCAAGCAGTACAATTTTCATTTTAATGCACCAATACAGTTAAATGGGCAAGCATAAATACACTGTGCACAGTCAATGCAGGTTTTTCTATCTATCTCAACTTTTTGGGTCTGTTCATTAAATATAAGCGATTGGCACTCAAACTCATCAATACATATTTTGCAGCCTTTGCAATTATCATCTACAAGCACTTTTAAAACAGGGTTATTTTTAAGCCCTTCTTCTGTGTTTACGCACAAATGCCTAAAAATTATAACGGCAATATCTTTGTTTTGGTCAATGTAATGCTTTGATGCAATTAATGTTTCGATGCTTTTTTTATAATCGTATGGGTCTATAACCTCTAAAAAACCTATATCTAAGCTTTGAATGATTTTTTCAATTCTGATTGACTTTGCATTGTAGCCAAGCGAATCAGTTGGGCTAGAGAGTGTTTTTTGATTACCAGTCATTGCTACAGTAGAGTTATCAAGTATCACAAGCAAAAAGGCCGATTTATTGTGAACAGCATCAATCAGTGCAGGCAAACCTGTATGAAAAAACGTTGAATCACCAATAATAGCTACAATATGCTGTTTTTTTGCAGAAAGGTTAAATGCTTTACTAAACCCAAAAGCAAAAGAAACACTTGCACCCATACAGTGAACTGTATCTGTTACACCTAAATTTACACCAAGCGTGTAGCAACCAATGTCCCCACTAAATAAAGCATCTTTATAAACTTGTTTGATTTCAAAAAAAGCACTTCTGTGCGCACAGCCTGGACACAACGAGGGAGGTTTGTCTTTAAGATCAACATTAACAGGTGTAAATGATTTTAAAACCCCTATATTGTACAAAATTTTTTCACACACATCAAAAGTAAGCTCGCCTTCTTTGGGTACTATATTGTTTCTTCTACCTTGCGTATTTAACTGTAGCTCTATTAAAGGGTATGTTTCTTCTACTGCTATAGCCCTATCAAAGCTTTTTAAATCAATATTGGGCAATGGATATGGCATATCTGCTTTTGCAAGTGTAACTTTATCTTCCAAATGATGTTCTAAAATTAGCTCATATAGGTTACTGTAAACCAAACCGCTTGAAATAATGAGATCTTTACCAGAAAAATCGAATTTTAATGTATTTTTTGACGCTATAGAGCTGAGCTTTTCGTTAAGTTTTTTGTGCAGGATGTACCTTAGTTTTGGTGTAGCAGCAAAACGCGATGGGTTTTTCTCAAAATTTGCATTTAGCCCAATATCTTCAATTTTTTCTTTTATGTCTATATTTTGTCTACCATGCGAGATACGCGTTGTAGTTCTTAACATTACAGGTAGCTGGTACTGTCTGCTTAAATCCAGCGCTTCTTTTGTAAAATTGTAAGCTTCTTTGATATCCGAGGGGTCAAAAACGGGGATTTTGGCAAGAAAAGCCAAAAATCGTGAATCTTGCTCTGTTTGAGAAGAATGAGGACCTGGATCATCGGCCACAACAACCAAAAAAGCTGCGTTTGTTCCAGTAAGTGCAGCGCTCATTAGAGGATCAAGCGCCACATTGAGTCCCACTTGCTTACAAAAAAACGCTGAGTCAATGCATGCAAAACTTGCGCTTAAAGCTTCTTCTAATGCAACCTTTTCATTTATAGACCACTCGATATAAGCATTTAAATTATACTTTGCTTTAATTTTTAGTGCTGTAGTTAGTATCTCACTTGAAGGTGTGCCAGGATATGCACTTGCAAACCTTACATTGTTTTCTAAAAGCGCGTGCGCTATTGCTTCGTTTCCAGACAAAACTTCTATCATGACTATATTTTTAGCAAAAAATATAAATTTTGCAAGCAACTTGAAAAAAGAGATTTTTTCAATAGAATATCTTATAATAAGGACAAGGAGCTAAAATGTTAGAAAAAAACGCATCTGTCATTAACCAAAAGGGATCATACTTAAAAAACCTGCTTGAGCATATTGAACCAAAACCGCTTGAAAACGATACAGAAGAATACGCAAAGCCCAATGCAAAAAAAGAGGATGTAATTGCGCTTATTGGTTTTGGAAGTGGAAAAATAGCAAAAAACCTCATCGAAGACTTTCCAGCTAACACAATTATATGCTACGAAACAGACCTAGAAAGTTTAAAATACGTATTTGATAACACTGATGTATCGGCATGCTTTAAACATGACAATTTCTTTTTCTTTGCAAACAAAGAAGAAGAAATAGAAAATACAATAACAGCCACTTTTAATTTATTTGCCGGAAAATTTAACTTTGGAGACCTCATTGTAATAACAAACCCTCTTTTAGACAAAGCAAAAGCTAAAAAAATAGAGGAAACTATACAAAAACTCTACACACCGGTTGTTCTAAACCGCAACACACTTTTGTTAAAATCACAATACATTATCGAAAATATGGTTAAAAATATATCAGATGTAGCACTTGGCCAGGGTCTGGAATTTTTAAAAGACAAAGCTAAAGATAAGCCTGTTCTTATTGTAGCATCTGGACCATCGCTTTCAAATGATATAGAGGCAATTAAAAAATACCGCAATAAATTTATTCTTATAGCTGTAGATTCAGTTATAAATGTTTTAGAACAAAACAACATAAAAGCTGATATTATATGTGGCCTTGACTACCAGCAGGTTACGCTTGAAAAATACTCTCCTTTAATGAAAAGCAATAAAGCTTATGAGAGTCTTTTTGTGTTTGAGCCTGCTATATTTTATCAAATACCTAAATTATTCAAAAACAAGATCTATAAAACAGAAGAAAGCTCCTTTTTAGAATTGCTTGATATAAAACCAAACTATGAAGTATTTCCGATCAATGCTGTAACGCATTTGGCTGTAAATACGGCTTACATTTTAGGGGCAAACCCTATTGTTTTTGTAGGACAAGATTGGGCATATACAAAGCTAGAGCATCATGCAAAAGGTACGATACTCCCGCAAGGCCTACCAGAAAAACTCATCTGGGTAAAAGGCAATTATGAAGAAAAGGTCCCTACAGACGAAAACCTATACTCAGGACTCACCATTATGTCAGAGATTGCTAAATTTTTAACATCAAATGGTAAGCAAGTAGTAAATGCAACAAGTGGTGGTGCCTACATTGAAAATACTGAAATCAAAACACTTGAAAAAGTTGCAAAAACAATCAAAAAAAACACCAGTTTTGCAATCCAGTTTAGCAAAAAGCCCTCTTTAACAAAGTACATTAAAAAATTAAAAAATGTGCTTACACAGATGAATCAAGCTATACATAAGACCAACAAAGCTATAAAGCTAAATCAATCTATACAAAAGATATACGCAAAATATAATAATATTGAAAAAATCCGTTTAAAGGTTGAAGAATCAAACAAAATAAACAATGAGCTTTACACAAACCCTATAATGACTAAATTTGTGTTTTTTTTCTATTTCCAAGAATTTTACAATTACTTTAAAGAAGAAACAGACATAGAAAACCAAAACATAGAAAAAAGATTAGAGCAATCCACAAAATATTTCGAACTTATAAAAACACACACACAAAGCCTGCTTGAGCTTGTCAAAAAGACAATTCACTATCTTGAGTTAAAAAATGATTTTTTACAAAAGTTTGATGAAAACATAAAAAATGAGAATAAATTATTTGAGTTGCTTATGGCTTGTTATGATTTTGGAGATATATACTTTGGTCTTGAGATACTTGATAAAATTGATATAACAAAAAACCCAAAACTCATATTCTCTAAAGCAAAACTTTTGTCTAACTACAGGTACTTTCATAAACAATCTGTTGAGCTATTTGAAAAAGCCATTGAGCTCGACCCAAACTTTGAGTTAGCAAAAAACGAACTTGCCGTTGAAAAATACAAGATTGTCTCACACCTTATACTTGCAAAAGATTCTATTTTAAATAGAAACGATTTTATAACAGCAAAAAGACTCATAGAAAGAGCAAAAGATTACGATCCAAATGACGAACAGGTCAAGCAATGGCTCAATATGATAAACGATTTAGAAGATATGCAGACAATGCAAGAAAGACAAAAAGTAATAAGAGAACAGCTTAAAATCGAAGGCTCTATACCAGAATACGATAAAGCTATAGAATTATTGAAACAAAACAACATTGAACAAGCCTACAGAGTGCTTGAAGACTTAAACAACAAATACCCTGCTTTTGGCGATGCGCTGTTTTTAATGGGAAGCATTTTAATAGACAAAAATGAGTTTGATAAAGCTCTAGAGTTCCTCAATCAAGCAAAAAACCTACTTCCCTACCATCCATTTGTTTATATTGCACTAGCTAAAGTTTATATGTCTAAAGAAATATACGATAAAGCCAAAGAAGCCCTTGAAACTGCCCTCAGTTTAAACCCTGCATTAAAAGATGAAATTGGAGAAAACTTAGGGGATTTGTACTATGAGTTTGGCGAGTACGAAAAAGCTTTATCGCTTTATGAATCGCATTTGCAAATAACGCAAGATAAAATAAAACTGCTTATGAAAATAGCTCTATGTTATAAAGGCTTAGGTCTAATTCAAAGTTACAACCAAATTTTATCTAAATTACAAGAGCTATCATCAAATGCTTAATTCAAGTTCAGATAAGCTAAAAAGCACTATAAAGGCAATGGGGCTTGTTTTTGGAGATATTGGCACAAGTCCTATCTATACACTGGCTGTAGTGTTTATTTTAACAAAGCCTACGCATGAAAACATCATGGGTGTTGTTTCACTCGTTTTATGGACATTAATTTTGCTTGTTAGCGTAGAATATGTATGGCTTGCAATGAGTATAAGCAAAAGGGGCGAAGGTGGCACAACCGTTTTAAAAGAAGTGCTTGTGCCCACCCTACAATCTACTCGCGCTATTGCTTTCGTGACGCTTCTTTCTTACATTGGTATATCGTTTTTAATGGGCGATGGCGTCATTACGCCTGCTATATCTATCTTAAGTGCCGTTGAAGGTTTAACATTGGTGCCAAAATTTTCTCAACTGTCAAATGTAGTCTTACTTTTAATTGCAAGTATCGTAACAATTAGCTTATTTATTTTGCAAAAAAAAGGCACGGAAAAAGTAGCAAGCTATTTTGGTCCAATTATGGCTATTTGGTTTATCAGTTTGGGAATAAGCGGTTTATTTTCCATTTTTCACTACCCTCAAGTATTAAAAGCAATTAATCCTTATTATGCCATTGATTTTTTTATTAGAGATGGGTTTAAAGGATTCGTTGTGCTTTCTGATGTCATACTATGCGCAACGGGTGGTGAAGCACTGTATGCTGATATGGGGCATTTGGGTAAAAAACCCATTGTTAACGCATGGTATTTTGTATTTAGCGTTCTAATTTTAAGCTATTTAGGCCAAGCCGCCTATGCGGTTACACATCATTCAACAGGCTCAAGCGTGCTTTTTAGTATGGTATTTTCTCAAACAAGTATATTTTACATTCCTTTTTTGATCCTCAGCATCTTAGCAACAATCATTGCTTCACAATCTATGATTAGCGGGGTTTTTTCGATTGTTTATCAAGGAATAGTTACTCATATATTTCCTATGCTAAAAATTGACCATACATCCGATAAATTGCGCTCGCAAATTTATATAAATTTTGTTAACTGGCTGCTTATGTTTGCCGTGCTTTATGTAATGTGGCACTTTCAAACATCAGATAATCTCGCAGCCGCTTATGGCTTTGCAGTGAACGGCACAATGCTAATTACAGCGGTTTTCCTCATTTGGATATTCCATAAGAAAAATCTTAAAATAAAAATGATTGCTTCCGTTTTTATTTTTATAATAACAAGCTTTTACTTTGCCTCAAACCTTTACTACAAAATACCGCATGGTGCGTATCTCACAGTATTTATTGCTATGATACCTCTTACAGTAATACTTATTTTCACACAAGGCCAAAAAAGATTGTATAGATCGCTAAAATCAATAGACATGAAAGATTTTTTAAAAGCCTACGAGGAATCCTATGAAAACAAACCAAAATTAAATGGTGTGGCAGTATTTTTTACAAGAAATATACAAAAAGTACCACCTTATATTGTAAACACTATGTTAGATAATGGTATTATATACGAAACAAATATTTTTGTTACACAAAAAACCTCTAGCCATCCATTTGGTGTAGTTTATGCGTTTGGCGAGGATCTAGCAAAAGGTTTAAAAATTCTTGAAATAAAAGTAGGCTACATGGAAATTGTTAATATTGGAAAAATTTTTGAAGATACGAAAATCAAACCAACCGTTATGTTTTATGGTGTAGAGGACATTATTACAGAAAATATTATTTGGAAAATTTTTGCTTTAATAAAAAAAGTCTCACCAAACTTTATAAAATTTCACAGATTACAATCCAATAAAGTCCACGGTGTAATAGTGCAGGTTAAAATGTAATATCAAAAACCCCGCCACTTATATTTTTTATATTATCGGCGGGGTTTAAACAAACTTAACTTTGAGGAATTTTTGAATATTACTTTTTTTTACCCTTAGGAGCTGGCTTTTCCTGTTTGTTTATTTCTTCTTTAAATACAGCACCTACTTTAAATGCAGGTAGTTTAAAAGCAGGAATTGTAATAGCTTCACCTGTTTGAGGGTTTCTGCCTTTTCTTTGGGCTCTGTTTGATACATAAAAGCTGCCAAAACCAGTAAATAATACGCTTTCTCCTGATTTAAGCGTTTCTACTATTGTAGATAGTGTAGCATCCAAGAATTCTTTTGCTTTCTCCTGAGAAATATTGGTTTTTTTAGCCAATACTTTTACAAACTCGTTCTTTGTCATAAAAACCTCCTTTTATTGGATAAACTTTTATTAGTTTAATTAGTTTATATTGATTTGTCAAAGAAAAACTAATCATTCTTAATTTTTTGATCTCTGCCAATAAAAAAGTATAAAATGGAACCCAAAAATGGCAGAAAAATAACAAGAATTAACCATATGACTTTAGTTAAACCATCTTTAAACTCACTCTTTAGTATATCAACTAAAGCTACTAACCATAAAACAGCTACTACTACCCAAACTAACCCAAAAAAAACAATACCTTCAAACATCCCCATATATTAGCTCCAAGAACAAATTTTACTAAATTTTAATAAAATTCACTTAGTATTGCAAGGCGTTTTATGCTCTAAAAACATTTTATAGCTTTTTGAAAAATTGCGATATATTGGATCATCGTAACTTTTATGGCAAACTACGCACTGACCAACTTCGTAAATTTTTACAAGCTCGTCTTTATTGAAAGCCCTCTCGCCTTTTACTGGAAAACTCTGCATTTGTTTGCCATGTTCATTTACTATCATATCTAAAGGCACATCACCTAAACCACTTGCTTTTGAATCAAATGTTGGTGAAAATTTAAATTGCTTTGTATAGGGATTAAAACTCAAATTTCCAGTACCAAAACCCATTGTGCGGGGGTTGTGGTGGCAATCTTCGCAGCTTCTAGATTGCAATTGTGTCGTGTGAGGATCAATCGTTGCAACACTTAATCCTCGAATGCTTTTTACAAACTTAAAGTCTTTATTAAAAATAGTAATAAAATCCTGACAACCTGGCTCAACAGGCATAACCTTACCGTGTGGATCAAATGCAAGTTGAGGTGTTTCAAATCGTACATAGCTATTTAATTCAGCATAAGCACCTTCAGTATCTTTATACTTTATCCAGTTAAGCTGTTTTAAGCCCTCAAAATTGACAATATGACAACCATAACACTGCGGGGCCCAAGCAGAATGACATGCTTGACATGATAGGTTTTTATGGCCTTTAAATGTATGGTAAGGTTTATCATTTACAAGCGGTATAGGTATAGCCTTACCCGTTTCTTTGCTAAAAAACACCGCTTTATTGTCGATGAGTTGCACATTGTATATAATTTGACCTGTGCGTTCTTCAATAGCTGCAAAATCACCCGCTTTAAGAGGCACTTTACCATTTAAAAAAGCTAACTTTAAAGCTAAAGAATTGGGTGGTACTTGCACAAAATGAGGTTCGTGACAATCCTTGCAAGTTATGCCTACCTGTTGGGTCATATTTTTATAATGCAAACCAAGCCCCATAGTATCAGACATAGTGTGGCAATCAATACAACTCATATGTGCTTTTTCATAATGAACATCTGGAGGCAAATCTAAGTAATACCTATCTGGGTTTCCCAAAATATTGTAATGTGACGGACCGCCGTTCATAAATGGTGTACCATATTCTTCTGTTTCATAGTGACCAAAGTATGACAAACCAATCCTGCCTGATCTATTATGACATTTTACACATGTTGCGTCACTTATATGTGTAGTTAACTCTACGTGTGGGTTTCCCTTAACCCATTTGGCATGACAATCAAGGCAACCTCCGCCACGCTCTTGTATTTCTTTTGTAGGACCTTGTCCATAAGGTTTATATAAATGACAAGCACCGCAGTTTTTTTCGTAATACTGGATAGCTTTATTTTCCTTATATTTGCCTTCATATAAATCTTTAACCGTAATATCACTTGAAAGCTTATCAGTATAACCAAATTTGTGCAAAACTGCAGAAATTATACCTCTGTTTGTAGCCATAAGGGATGTTTCTACCTGTTCAACCTGTTCTTTGTGGCATTTACCACAAGTTTCTGCCGCATACCTGAGATCTGCTGGGTTTTTAATCAGCCCTTTGTGTGCTTGAGCTTCATTTGTAGTGTAGGGGTTACCATGATGGCATACAACACAGCCTACCTGATCAACTGGGTGAGCTGTATCCATGTGAATACCCTTATGGCATACAATACACGATTCTTTTTTAGGGTTAACTTTTGGTTTTAAATTTTGCTTGTATATTGCAAAAAATAAAACTAATATACTAAATACAATGAGTAAAACTATACCTTTTTTCATCTAAATAGCATTATATAAAAAATAATTATAAAATACAAAACAATGCCGACTAAAAAAACTCTCTTTAAAAAATAAAATCTTGGGTGTGGTAAAAGTGCAAGTGTTGACAGCCCCAAGATGGGCAAAATAATGCCTGCAATAAACGGTGCTATATAAAACAAACTCCACTGTATTGGCCAAAAAAACCATGGTCCCCAAATTATCGGGTGTTTTGCGCTAGATACAACATCATATGGTGCACTTAAGCTAAAAAAAACGCTAAAAAAAATTGTCGCAAAAAAGGCTATCAATGTATTATCAAAATTTGTAAACATACGTTTTATATGGTAATAATTAAGCAAAATCAATATGAAAGGCAAAATACATATATGATAAAAGTAAAAGTATATAGAGGGATAATCTTGAGAGTAAAACAAACTTACTACATATTGGCCAAAAAACGGTATCGACAAGATTATGTGTTGCATTATAAGCGATGCAGAATCACCCTCGTTATTTGCTTTTAAAACAAAACCAGTAAACATTTCAAAAAAAGCAACCACAATAATAGCAACAAGCGCTAACCAATAAACGTACTTTTTATCCTTATAATCATCTAAATATACATGCCAGACTGTATGGATGAGTAAAAAAATAAAAAATAACTCACTGGAATAATAGTGCGCATTACGTATCAGCCAACCAAACCTGTACGCATCACTAATTAAAAACATACTGTCTTGAGCTTTTTGAAATGTAGTAGGATCATATCTAAAAAGCAAAGCTATACCCGATATAATTGATATACCCAAGAAGGCTAGAGTAAGCCAGCCTACATAGTAAGTAAAATCTTGCTTTTTTAGCATTTATGCTGATGAAATTGTTTTATTAACTAAATCTAGAGTATCATTTTTTAACTTTTCTAAATTTTCTGGGCTATTTGCTTCAAACCTAAGCACAAGCGCAGGCTGTGTATTGCTTGATCTTACAAGTCCCCAACCGTCTTTAGTGTTGAATCTTATACCGTCTATAGTTATTATGTCTATAATTGAGTATTTTTCTTTATTTTTTATGTAGTAATTCTCAATTTCTTGAGTAACAAGCACTTTTTTATCTTCTGGGCAATCTATTCTGATTTCTGGTGTATTGAAAGTTTTTGGTAAGCTGTCTTTCCACTCTTCTAAGTTTATGTTTGATTTAGTTAAAATCTCAAGAAGCCTTAAAGATACATATATTGCATCATCATAGCCAAAATACCTATCAGCAAAAAATATATGGCCGCTCATTTCGCCACCAAGCAAAGCTTTTTCTTCTTTCATCTTAGCTTTAATCAGTGAGTGACCTGCTTTCCACATAATAGCTTTGCCACCAAATTCAGTTATTTTATCGTAAAGCACTTGAGAGCATTTAACCTCTCCTACAATTTTTGCACCTTTGTGTTCTTTTAATATATTTTGAGCAAAAAGCAACAATAACTGGTCCCCATAAAGCGTGTCATTGTTTTTTAACACAACGCCAATTCTATCTGCATCACCATCATAGCCTATGCCTATATCGTAAGATTTATCTTTCAGGATTTTTTTAAGTTCTTTTAAATTCTCTTCAACGGTCGGGTCTGGGTGGTGGTTTGGAAATGTACCATCTGGTTCAATATAGAGCCCAATTGCCTCAAAGCCTAACTCTTTTAATATAGGGTAAGCGATAAAACCACCTGTTCCATTGCCTGCATCTAGGACAACTTTAGGTTTATTTGTGTAGTTTTTCAAATCTTTAAACTGTTTTACCATATACTCAGTGTAATCTTTAATTATATCGTAAGTTGTAAATTCTGGTTCTTTTATAGGGATATCTTCAATTTGTTTCATTATTTCTTTAACTGTTTGGATTTCTTCACCAAAAATTGTCCTTTTGCCTACACTTAGTTTAAAACCATTGTATTGAGGGGGGTTGTGTGAAGCAGTTATCATAATACCACCATCAATATCTAAATTAAATAGAGAAAAATACGCAACGGGTGTAGCAACAAGACCTATATTTATTACTTTCACGCCTTGCGTATTAAAACCGTAACATAAAGCATTAAATAAGTCCTTTGAACTAAGCCTTGCATCAAAGCCTATGCTTATTGTTAGATTTTCTTTACTTAAAGAATTTTTTAGGTGTATTGCAAAAGCCCGTCCAAGCTGACAGGCAAACTGTTCATCCAAATTTTTACCTACAATACCCCTTATATCATATTCTCTAAATATACTATCATCTACTTTCATTTTTTGCTCCATTTTTCCAATATCAACTGAGCGCATTTCTTGCCAGAATTTAACATACCGCCAAATATTGGTCCCATTCTATGCGCACCACTTACCGCATTTGCCGCCATACCGCACACATATAGACCGCTAAATACCTCTTTTGTATGGTTAAGCGTATCTTGCTCTCCTACTTGAGCCCACATAGGCTTTTCGCCAACAACATCGCCTGATTCTGTATTTAGTTTTACGCCGCCTTTCCTTACAAGCGTTTGTGCAAGGTGTGCATCGTGCCCTGTAGCATCTACAGTAAAAGTAGAGCTTATAACAATAGGATCAACAGGCAAATGAGCCATATTAACGGTTGTCCAATTTATCACAACACCGCCTACCCTATATTCCCCATCAACTTTTTTTAACACAACATCTTCTATTTCAATGCCGTTAAAAATCTTTACACCTGCTTTGACAGTTTTTGATATAAGTGTTGTAATAGCTTCAATAGAATCTGATGTATAGTAGTTTGGCTCAAAAAGCGTGGTATTAACACCAAACTCATCTAATATCAGTTTGCCTTCTTCTTGAACAACTATCTCATTAAACATCATTGCGCCGCCCCACATGCCACCACCAACGGATAATCTTTTATCAAACAAAACTACCTTTAAACCTTTTTTTGCAAGCTCATGGCCACAAACCAACCCTGCTGGCCCGCCACCTACAATTGTACAATCGCAATCAATGTTTGATAGCAGCTTTTGGTAATAACGCTCAATAATTGCTCTAGAGATAACCCTTTCGTCTAATGCCATAATGTCCCTCCTATATTTTTAATAATCACCAACAAAAAATACTCCATATGGGCTAAACTCACTACCATATACTTTTTTAAGTATGCCTTTATCTTGAGTTATAAGCACACCTTTGCCTTTTTGAGGTATGTTTATGGGTAAATTTGACACTCTTTCAACATAATACAATAAATCTAAATGCACGTTATTACTCATAACATATTTTGCTTTATTTTTCAAAATAATATTTGCTATTTTTTGGCCATAAGCTGATACATTTGACAGATAACTAGCCTTGTACGGCACAACAATCATACTATAACTTGCTTTTAAACAAATCATTAATGCTACAATAAGCCACAGAGGCTCAATCTTGTACTGTTTAGATAAGACCTTTATAAATATAACTAAAAAAACTACGAAAATTAGCAATAATAAATAATTTGAATTTTTAACAAACAAGTAACCAAATAACTCAGCACTAAGTATAACAACTGCGCCAAGCAAAATTATTATCTTAAGGTAAAAAGCGTTAATCTCTAACTTGTACAAAGACAACCATAGCGCAAAAAACACTGCTATAATAAGATAATTATCAATAGGCGCAAACCAAAACAAAAAAACAGTTAAGATTGTACCAAAAAAAGCAAAATTGTATATTGAAGACTCCTGCTTTTTAATTATTAATTGCTTAGAAAATATTGACCATGGCAACAATAATAAAAATAATTCAAAAGGGAAAATAATTAAATGCAAAATGTAATTTTTAAAGTTAAAAGACTCAAAAAACCCTAAAAATAGCGATCCCACAAGATAATGTATGCTTTGAATATTAAAACCATACAGTGCAACTTGAAATAAGCTAAAAATCAATATTAATGCAAGTCCTAAGAGATGTTCTTTATTATCTATTAAGTCTGGTCTTTTTTCAAATGCAACAAAACCAAAAAGCATAAAATAAAATATAAATAGGGCAAGTAAGCCTTGGCTGAGAAAAGCAAGCACTAAGTAAATACTAAAGCCTTTTTGTCTAAAATATGCCTTATATAAAGCTAAAAACAAAAAAAATACACACATAGCATATGTGGAATAAACATTTACCGACATAAGCACAATATATGTTGTTAAAAAAACAAAAGCAAAATATGGTGAGTCCAAAGCCTTAAATTCTTTTAGAAAGAGAGGTAAAAAAGCTATTAAAAGAATAAAAACAAACTGACCAGCACGAGCTATAAACTCACTGTTGCCAAAAATCTTAAATAAAATGCTTGTGTAGTAAGCAACCAATGGTGGTTTTTTAAAGTAGGGTTTGCCTAGAATCGTCTGCCATTTATAATTACCACTTGTGTTTAGCTGTAGGCTAACAATTGCATTTTTTGCTTCTTTGTAGCTAAAATTTAGCTTTCCTAAATTAAAACAATTTGCAACTACATAAAGAACGAAAAATACAATCAAAAATTTTTTAGGCATTAAAAGTTAATAAACAATTCCTCTTTAATTAAAACTGCTAACTTCGTCAAAACCTCATTTTGTATAGAGCCTCTTGCAATTTCTAATGCGTCAGATTCGCTATTTGCATCAAAATCTGCAAAACTTGTCAATGTTTTGTTTAAAATAATTGCTTTTCTTTCTTTGTTAGTCAAAGTTACATTAACAGTTATCATACACCTGTATGTGCGCGCCAAACCATTTTTTTCAAAAGCAGAAGGGTAAACAGAATAATTTATTATATCAGTGTAAATAAAACCTTGAGCATCCGACTTATTAGACACAATTTTAATATGTGGATCTGAATTTAGTTGTTTTATTATAGCTTGCTTTAAAAAAACATCAAGGTTTGGTACTTTATGCGTATTTTTTGGTTCTTCAACATATACACTTTTAATATTATCAATTAAAGACGAGTGCGTAAACCCTCTGTACCCGCACGCACTCACTATAAAACCCACTAAAGCAATGCAGACTATATTTGATAAAATTTTCATACAATTATATTGAGTATCTTGTTTTCTACATAGATATACTTTTTAATTTCCTTTGAAGCAATATGTTTTTTAACTTTTTCTGATTGAAGTGCAAGTTTTTCAACTTCTTCTTGTTTTGTATCTTTGTCAATTTCTACTGTAT
Source organism: Desulfurella sp. (assembly GCA_050253135.1). Lineage (GTDB taxonomy): Bacteria > Campylobacterota_A > Desulfurellia > Desulfurellales > Desulfurellaceae > Desulfurella. The sequence continues at coordinate 17,013 of JBFWJP010000008.1, forward strand.
CTCTCAATTTGCCATTAATTGTTATTGCAATTTTGACAGTACTTTTTTCTGCATATTCTTTTTGAACCTTTGGCCAGCTTTGAGTGAATATTATACTATCATGGCCCAACATCTCCCACATTTCACAAGCAAGATGAGGCACAAATGGGCTAGATAAAATGGCTAGCTTTTCAAGTGCTTCTTTAAAGTACCCTAATTCTTCATCCTCGGGGTTAAAACTGTATAAAAAGTTTACAAACTCCATTAATTTGGCAATTGCTGTATTAAAATGGTAGTTTTCTATATCATTTGTCACCTTTTGCACACAAGAATTAACTTCATACAAAAGCTCTCTTATACGCTCATCAATTTGGTCTTTTTTCTGAGCATTTTTAAGGCGTTGGGCGTTGTTTGCAAAAAGCCTATATAGTCTGTTTAAAAACCTATAAGAGCCTTCAATACCTTCATCAGACCACTCCAAATCTTTATCAACAGGCGCTGCAAAAAGTATAAATAGCCTTGCTGTATCTGCACCGTATGTATTTACAATTTCATCTGGATCTACTACATTACCTTTAGATTTACTCATTTTCGCACCGTCTTTTATAACCATACCCTGTGTTAGTAACCGTTTAAAAGGCTCGCGCGACTCAAGATACCCAAGGTCACTTAAAACTTTTGTAAAATATCTCGCATATAAAAGGTGCATTACAGCGTGTTCAATACCTCCAATATATTGA
>JBFWJP010000009.1:0-17202 GCA_050253135.1 Desulfurella sp.
ATACATTGGGTAAAACGCCTTTAGTAGAGCTGAACATTAAATTTGATACGAATGCGAGGCTTTTTGCAAAGATTGAGACAAGAAATCCAACATTTTCTGTAAAAGATAGAGCGGCATATTTTATGATTAAAGATGCTATTGATAGCGGAAAACTAAAAAAAAGCATGCAGATAATTGAGCCAACAAGCGGCAATACTGGTATTGCACTGTCTTTTTTAGGAAGTGTGCTGGGTTTTGATGTCAATATCGTAATGCCAGAATCCATGAGTAAAGAGCGTATTGCTTTGATGGAGTTGTTTGGCGCAAAAGTAATTTTAACAAGCGCTAAATTAGGTATGAAAGGTTCAATTGATAAGGCAAATGAGCTTCTAAAGTCCTCTGATAAATTTTTTATGCCAGATCAGTTTAACAACCCATCAAACCCTAAAGCCCATGAACAAACTACGGGCCCAGAAATATTCAACGCTTTAGATGGTAATATTGATGTTTTTGTAAGCGGTGTGGGCACAGGCGGGACGATAACCGGTGTTTCGAGATTTTTAAAAAAAGTTAAAAAAAATTGCATTAGTGTAGCTGTTGAGCCACAGAATAGTCCAGCTATAAGCTCTTATTTAAAAAACATTAACTATACTCCAAAACCCCATTCAATCCAGGGCATAGGGGCAGGTTTTATACCTGGAAATCTGGATTTAAATCTTATTGACAGGGTTGAGTTAGTAGAAGACGAAGAAGCAATAGAACATAGCAAGTACCTATCGCAAAAAGAAGGGATTTTGGCGGGTATCTCAAGTGGTGCAAATTTTGCAGTAGCTTATAAGTTGGCAAAAATGAAAGAATTTAAAGATAAAAATATAGTTTTTGTTGTGTGTGATAGTTTAACGCGCTATTTAAGCACTTTTACTACCCGCCCTTGATTGCCTGTCCCATTTTAAATATTGGCAGGTACATTGCTATAACAAGCGTTCCTACTATGACGCCTAAAAATACTATTATTATAGGCTCTAGCATTGTTGTTAGGTTTTTGACACTGTTATCTACTTCTTCTTCGTAGTATTGGGATACTTTAACAAGCATGTCTTCTAACTTTCCAGTTTCCTCTCCAACTGAAATCATTTGAGATACCATATCCGGGAAAATCCCTGCTTTTGATATAGGCTCAGATAGATTAGAACCTTCCTTTACGGATTCTTTTACTTTATTTAAAGCGTTTTCTATAATGAGATTGCCAGAGGTTTTTGCACCAATATCTATGGCTTCAAGGATGCTTACACCACCTGAGGTAAGCATGGATAAAATTGAAGCAAATCGCGCGATAGATGTTTTTAGTACAAGTGTGCCAAGCAAAGGAAGCTTAAGCAAGAGGGAGTCTATATATGTTCTAAATTTAATACTTTTCTTTTTTGCTATAACAAAAGCGCCAATAATAATAGCAAGAATTAAAAGTATAATTATTATATAGTCTCTTAAGAAATTACTTACAGCAATCACTATGCGAGTTAGTAATGGTAATTGCATACCGCTATCTGCATACATTTTACTAAATGTAGGTATAACAAATGTTAATATTAAAGCAATAACGCCTACAGCTACTATACTAACCATAGTAGGGTAAATCAAAGCGCCTTTGAGTTTGCGTTTAAGCTCTAGATCTTTTTCCATAGTAATCACTAGTCTTTGAAGCACAACATCCAAGTTTCCGCTTGCTTCACCCGATTCAACCATATTTATATACAGCTCTGAAAATATATCTTTATGTTCTCTTAGCGCATTAGAAAAAGAAGAACCTGATTCGATATTTTCTTTAATGTTTCTAATTATTTTTTTTAATTTGGGGTGTTTAATTTGTTCAATAAGAATATTAAATGCAGAAACTATAGGTATGCCTGCGTTTAACATTATAGAGAGTTGCTTTGTCATGATCATAATATCTTTTGGCTTTACCTTGTTTAAAAAGTCTAACTCAATTGGTGGGGCCGATTGTTTTATTGATAAAACATTGATATTTTGTTTTTTTAACTTTATTATAGCGTTTTCTTTGCTGTCTGCTATCACTTCGCCTTTGCGCTTAATATTATTTATGGTGCCTTTCCATCTAAAATAAGCCATTTTAACCTCTCATGTTAATTTTTATTCTATCCATCATATTTTTAAGCTCATCTTTATTTAAAGAAGCATTTAGTGCTTCATTGTAAGAAATCAAGCCTTTAGAGTAAAGTTCAAATAATGATTGGTTAAATATCTTCATACCCGTTTTATCTTGGCCTATTTGCATTGTTGAGTAAATCTGCGGTATTTTGTTTTCTCTAATTAGGTTTCTTATTGCAGAGTTTGGTATTAAGATTTCTACTGCCACAACTCTGCCTGAGTTGTCTTTTTTCTTTAATAGGCTTTGTGTTACTATGCCTTGAAGCGATGTAGAAAGCTGAACTCTAATTTGCTCTTGCTGTGATGCAGGGAACACGTCTACGATTCTTGTTATGGTTTCTGCAGCAGAGTTTGTATGAAGTGTAGCAAACACTAAATGGCCAGTTTCAGCTACGGTCAAAGCGGCTCCTATTGTTTCTGCATCTCTCATTTCGCCAATTAGTATAACATCTGGGTCTTGGCGCATGATGTGTTTTAATCCTTGTGCAAAACTTGACGCATCTGTGCCGATTTCTCTTTGATTGACAAGGGCTCTATCGTGTTTGTAAGTAAACTCAATAGGGTCTTCAAGTGTAATAATATGCACGGGCCTAGATTGATTAATCAAATTTATCAGTGCGGCAAGTGTGGTGGATTTGCCAGAACCTGTTGGACCAGTAACCAACACTAAGCCTTTTGGTAGATTTGCAAATTCTTTTACTATCGGCGGGAGGCCTAAAATATTAAAATCTGGTATTTCTTGGGGTATTATTCTAAAAGCACCTGCAACCGAACCTCTTTGCATGAATACATTTGCTCTAAACCTAGCTAGCTCTGGTACGCCAAATGAGAAATCAACATCAAAGTTTTCTTCAAACCGCTTTCTGTTTAGCTCGTTCATTACGCTATAGCATAAATCCCTTGTATCTGTAGGAAGGAGTGTATCATATTCTAAATTCACAAGATCGCCGTTCACTCTAGCCCGTGGGGGAGAACCTACCGTTATGTGCAAATCGCTTGCTTTTATTGAGCAAATATACCTTAAGAGTTCAACCAAATCTTTTGGTTTCATAGACTACCTCACTTAGTTTATAGCTACGCTTAAAACCTCTTCAAGCGTGGTTATGCCTTGCTTTACTTTTTGCAATCCATCTTGTTTTAGTGTAAGCATACCCTCTATAAGCGCTTTTTGTCTTATTGCATTTTCGTCTTTACTATTTATTATCATTTCCCTTATATCTTCGCTTACAGGCAATACTTCAAATATAGCCATTCTGCCTTTGTAGCCAGTATCTAAACAATGCGAGCAGCCTTTGCCCTTATAAAGCTTTATGTCGTCTAATTCAGCTTCATTAAAACCTGCTTTTAATAAAACTTCTTTTGGTAAATTGATTGGCTGCTTGCAGTGAGTGCATATTTTTCTAACCAATCTTTGTGCTAAAACCAACCTTAGAGAACTTGCAATCAAATACCTATCTACACCCATATCTATAAGCCTTGTAATTGCTGATACAGAATCATTTGTATGTAAAGTGGATAAAACTAAGTGTCCAGTAAGAGCAGCACGGATTGCAATTTCTGCAGTTTCGGTATCTCTTATTTCGCCAACCATAATTATATCTGGATCTTGTCTTAAAAATGAACGCAATGCACTGCTGAAAGTTAAGCCAATATCTTCTTTTACCTGCACCTGGTTTATACCCTCAAGGTTGTATTCAACTGGGTCTTCGACGGACATAATATTTTTGTCTTCGCTATTTAGCTCGTTTAGTGCTGCATAAAGCGTGGTGGATTTACCAGATCCTGTTGGACCTGTTACTATAACAACTCCATTTGGTAGGTTTATTGCATCCCTAAAGCGCTTTAAATCGGTTGGCCTCATATTTATATTGTCTAGCGAAACTTTTATATTTTCCCTGTCAAGTAGTCTCATAACAAGTTTTTCTCCAAAAACAGTAGGAACAGTTGAGACTCTCAAATCAATGAGTTTACCAAGAGCCTTTATTCTAATTCTGCCATCTTGCGGAAGACGCTTTTCTGCAATGTTTAGTTTAGCCATTATCTTAAAGCGTGTTGTAAGATTTGAGGCAATTGTTTTTGGCGGTGTATTGACAGTTTTTGCCTTGCCGTCAATCCTAAACCTAACTCGGAATTTATTTTCGTATGGCTCTAAGTGAATATCCGAAGCTCCTTCTTTTACAGCAGATTCAAGTATACTGTTTGCAAGTTTAATGATAGGCGCATCGTCTATATTTGAAGTTTCATCAAAATCAAGACTTTCTATTTGTTCTACTGAACTATCAAAATTATCAATACTATCTGTCACATTTCTGACAAGTACTTCTAATTCTTTACTTGTTCCGTAATATCTTATGAGATATTCGTTTATTTGACTTTCTTTAGCAAGGTAAATTGATATTTTCTTTCCTGTAATAAACCTCAATTCATCAATAAGAAACACATTTTCTGCGCTGCTTAAAGCTACTTTTAAAGTATTGTTTTCTATCGAAAATGGGAATACACGGTGTTTTCGTGCAACTTCGCTAGGTATTGAATTTATAGCTTCTTTTTGAGGCTGTATTTTTGAAAGATTAATTGTTTCTATGCTGTATTTTTTTGATAAAAAATCTAACAGCTCATCTTCGCTTATTAAATGGTCTTCTATTAGTATTTTGCCGAGCATTTCACCTGTTTGAGCTTGTTTTTGCAAGGCTTTGTCAAGTTGCTCCTGTGTAATTTTATTTTCGTATAAAAGCATTGTGCCAAGCAATTGTCGGCTAGCGGTTGCCATTTATTACCTCAAATGCGCAATTTATATCAAACTCTATGTCTGTCCAGATCTTAAATGCAAAGTAAGCTTGATAAACAAACATAGTATTACCATCGATACCCTTTATGCCAAATGCCTTAGCCTGTTTGATGAAAGGAGAGTTATATACAATGTCAATCAATAATGTATTTTTATTTAATAAATTTAAGTCTAACACAGACTCATTGTCTGATAGGCTAACGGATGTTGTATTAACAATAATTTCATTTTTATACACATCTTTTTTTTCAATGATGTTTAAAGTAATTAAATCGCCGAAGCGTTCTTTTAGTTTAAATGCATTCTTAAATGTTCTATTATATATATTTAGCGTTTTAACGCCTTTTTTGTAAAATGCGTAAATGCAAGCGCTTGATGCTCCACCTGCGCCTAATATGCATATATTTTTTGAACAATCTATGTCTTTAATAGTTTCGAAAAAACCCATATAGTCTGTGTTGAAACCAAAAAGCTCACCGTTTAAATTTTTTATAGTATTAATTGAGCCTATAATCTTCGATTCGTGTTCTAGAGAATCTACAAACTGAACCGCTTCATTTTTAAATGGTAGTGTTATATTTACACCTTTAATGCCAAGACCTCTTATACCTTCTAGTGCTTGTTTTAGGTTATTAACTTCAAAAGCTACATAAACTGCATCAATGTTGTATTTTGCAAACATATAATTATGGAGTTTAGGAGATAAACTATGTTTTATAGGTTTGCCAATAATTGCATATACATTAGTTTGGGCTCCAATCAATTTCAATGCTCCGTTGTATATTTATTAAAGTGAATTTTATCACAATGTTTGGTTTTATTTCAAGTAAATTCGGCCATTCTACAAAAAAAATTGCATTTTTTTCAAAGTACTCATGAATTCCCATACTTAGTAGTGATTCTTTTGTTTCGATTCTGTATAAATCCATGTGTATAATATTTTTATCGTTCAATAAGTACTCGTTTACTATAGAAAACGATGGACTGCCCCTAAAATCTTTTATGCCTAAATAATACAAAACAAAATGTATAAATGTTGTTTTGCCGCTGCCTAGATCGCCTTGTAAAAAAATTATCATTCGATTATTAGTTTTTATGTTTTGTGCAAACTCTTTTGCTATTTTTTTTGTTTGAGATAAAGTTTTTACCCGGTATATCATTCTTTGTGATAAGGTAAATGGTTCATAATTGTAAAGCTTCTATATACACTTTCGCATATTATTAACCTTGCAATTGCATGAGGCAGTGTAAGCTTTGATAGAGAAAGGAAAAAGCTTGTTTTAAACATTTCTTTTTCTATACCAAATGCACCACCAACTACAAATACAAGTGGTTTGTTAATCGTTTCGATAAGCTTTGCAAATTCAAAAGAATTTAATTGTTTCCCGTTTTCATCAAGCACAAAAACAAAGTCTTCTGGTTTAATCTTTTTTTGTATTGCAAGCGCTTCGGTTTTTGGCGTTGAGGGTTTTATATATAAGATTTCAACATCACAGAACACTCTCATCCGTTTTACATACTCAAGGCAAAAACTATCAAGTTCAAATTTTTTACCAACAAAAATAAACTTTACTTGCATTTAAAAGTTTCGATAGGCATATCTTTCCATAAGTACTCTAAATCAATCTCTTTTCTTTTTGATTCGCTAAATAGGTGTACGATAGTAGATCCTGTATCTATAAGTATCCAGTCGCCTTTATCATCACTTTCAACATGGTTAATGGCGTTTAATTTGTCAAGTTCATCGATGCAGGCTAGCGATTGATTCAAAGAGTTACTTGTGCCAATAATAAAATAATCAAATAACACCTGGATTTTTCTCATATCAATAATTTTGATATTTTCAATCTTTTTTTCGCACAGAATATTTAAAATTTCATTCATTTAAATAAAACCCCTTTTCTAAAATCATTTTTTCTACACTATACGGCACGAAATATCTGATAGTTTTGTGTTCTTTGACACGTCTGCGAATCTGACTTGACGATATATCAATCTTTCTATAGTAAATATAAGCGCTTAACTCTCTTGGTGGGTATTTTGCCATTTTTCTTGCTTCTATAAATTTTAACCAATTATATTTTGATTTTATTTGTTCTATGCTGTATTTTGGTCTTGTTATTATAATAAAAGTAATTTTGTTTAATAATTCTTTGTAGCCTTTCCATGTGTCAATATCCAAAAAAGCGTCTGCTCCAATGCAATAAAATAACTCGCTGTCTTTATATTGTTTTTTGAGCAAATCTATCGTATCAACAGTATAGCTTATTTCTGTTGAATTGATTTCTATATCACTTACCTCAAAACCTTCGAATCCAGATATGCTTAAAGCTACCATATCATATCTATCTTTTGCGCTTAAGGAGAGATTTTTTTTGTGAGGTGGTACACCTGTTGGGATAAACACGAATTTATCAATGAAGAAATACTCTTTTATTTCAATTGCACTTATTAAATGGCCAATATGGATAGGGTTAAAAGTGCCACCAAAAAAAGCTACCCTCATTGTCTAACTTGACCATTTCCTCTAATTTTATACTTGTATGTTGTTAACTCTTCTAGCGCCATAGGACCTCTTGCATGCAATTTTGAAGTACTGATACCAATTTCTGCACCAAACCTAAACTCACCACCATCGCTAAAACGTGTTGAGGCATTAACATAAACACAAGCTGCATCAACTTTATTTAAAAAATCTTCAGCATTTGTGTAGTTTTGTGTAACAATAGCTTCCGAGTGTTTTGAACCATACTGGTTTATGTGTTCAATAGCTTCATCTATATTATTTACAATTTTGACGGACAAAATGTAATCTAGGTATTCTGTCTGCCAGTCTTCTTGTGTTGCTTTTTTAATATTAGGTAGAATTTTTAGGGTTTCATCACAACCTCTAAGTTCTACAATATTTTCGAATTTTTTGGCCAAAAGCGTCAAATATGTTTTTGCAATGTTTTTGTGAACGAGTAAAGTCTCTATTGCATTACAAACAGAAGGTCTTTGAACTTTTGCATTGTGTGCAATCTCAAGCGCCATATCGATATTTGCACTTTCATCTATATACAAATGGCATAAACCCTTATAGTGTTGTATTACAGGGACTGTGGCGTTTTTAGAGATGTGTGTAATTAGAGATTCTCCTCCTCTTGGTATGAGTAAATCTATATACTTGTCCATTTTAATAAGATGATTGATTGCTTCTCTGTCTGTTTTATCAATAAACGTTAAAAAATTGGGGTTAATATTACAAGACTCCAGCGTATCTCTAATAAGTGTGCTTAAATATTTGTTTGTATTAAACGCTTCTTTGCCACCTCTTAGCACACAGGCGTTTGAGGTTTTAAAGCAAAGGGCAAATGCATCAACAGTTACGTTAGGTCTTGCTTCGTATATTATACCAATTGTCCCAATAGGCACACGTACCTTTTCTATATGAAGATTATTTTTTAATTTCCAACCTTTTATAACTTCTCCAACAGGGCTTTTTAAGCTTTTTATTGTGTTTAGTGACTCAACTATAGCATCAATTCTTTTTTCATTTAAAGTAAGTCTATCCACAAGGGCTTTTGATAAATTGCTTGATTCTATATCTTTGCGGTTTTCTGATATAATTTGGCTTTTGTTTTTTTCAATGTTGTTTGCAATTTTTTCTAAAACGGCATTGATGTCTTTTTCGCTTAACTGAATTTGTGAGGCTTTTTTGGCTTTTTTGCACAAATTTTCAATGTAGTCTAACATGATATTTCTCCTTTAATATCATTGTCTAAAATAATATTGTCTGTGCTTATAACATCATCTTGAGTTTTATAACCGAGAATTTTGCCAATTTCTTTTGAGTGAATGCCTTTTATTTTTTCAATATCTGTTGAATCATAATTTACAATACCTTTTGCTACCCGTTTGTTATCAAGCATAATATCCACTACGTTGCCTTTTGAAAAGACACCTTCAATAGCTTTTATACCTTTTGCCAATAACCCTTTGCGATTTTTTATACTTTCAAATGCACCGTAGTCAATGTAAAGTTTACCCAAGCTCATGCAGTTGTTAATCCAATAAATTTTTGATTTAACATAATCCTTTGGCAGAAAAATAGTTTTAGGGAAGGTTTTATCTAAAAATAAATTCTTGATTGGGTTTTTTCTTTTTCCATTGATTATAGCGGCAGTTTTACCACCTTTTGATGCAATAAAAGCTGCTTTTACTTTGCTTACAATACCGCCTTCACCAAGTTTGCTTTTACCTTTTAAGTTTTTTAGCCAAGCTTCTTCTTGTGTAACAATTTCTATAAGTGTGCTATCTTTGTGCAATTTTGGATCTTTATTGTAAACCCCGTCTACATCTGTTAATATAATGAGCAAATTTCCTTCTATAAGGTTCAAAATATGTGAAGAAAGGCTATCGTTGTCGCCAAACATTAATTCTTTAATAGCAACAGAATCGTTTTCATTTACAATAGGCACCACTTTCAAACCAAAAAGTGCTTCAAATGTGTTTTTAGCATTTAAGAAGCGCTTTCTGCTTAGAATATCCTCAATGCTTATCAAAACTTGAGAGATATTGGTTGAAAATTGTGCAAATGCTTTTTCGTATATACTTATAAGGTAAGGCTGACCAATGCTTGCTAAGGCTTGTTTTATGGGAACACTATCTGGTTTTTTCTTAATATTGAGTACCTTCATACCGCAAGCTACTGCTCCACTTGAAACAATGAGTACTTCTTTGTTTTGTTTGCGTAAATAACTAACATCTTGAGCTATTTGGTTAATCTTATCTTCGTCTATATCGTAATTATTGGTAATTATCGCACTGCCAACCTTTATTACAATTCTAGTGTATTTGCTTAAATCTAAATATTCTTGCTTATCCAATCAAGCAGCTCCTTGAGATTGGTTTTTTTTAGTGCGCTAATAAAATAGACATTGTATTTGCTAAATTGATCTTTATAAGTTTTTGTATCGATCGTATCAACAAGATCAATTTTATTTAAAGCAATTGCAAATTTTTTGCTTTGTAAGTTGAGCCCGTAAGATTTAAGTTCTTTTATTAAAATCTCAAAGTGCTCTTTTGGGTTTTCTGTAATATCTAAAATAAAGATTAAAATCTTAGTTCGCTCAATATGGCGCAAAAACCTTACACCCATACCTTTGCCTTGACTTGCGCCTTCGATTAGTCCAGGTATATCTGCTACTACAAATTCTTTATCATTGTGTGATACATACCCCAAATGTGGCGTAAGTGTTGTAAATGGATAGTTAGCTACCTGTGATGTTGCATTTGAAATAGCCCGCAGCAAACTTGATTTTCCAGCATTTGGAAAACCTACAAGACCTACATCAGCTATGAGTTTTAACTCTAAGATAATTTCTTGTACTTGTGTTTTTTGACCTTTTGTTGCGTATTTTGGTGTTTGGTTTGTGGAAGTTTTAAAGTGAGCGTTGCCTTTGCCGCCAAATCCGCCCAAACTTGCTATAAACTCCTTTTGATCTTCATCTAAATCTGCCAAAACATTGCCTTGATTGTCTTTTATCACTGTACCTACAGGTACTTCTATTATGACATCTGAACCATTTTTGCCAGTTTTGTTATTTGAAGAACCGTTTTGACCATTTTGAGCAATAAAGAGCTTTTGAAAGCGAAACTTTAATAGAGTGTTTTCATGTTTTGTAGCCTTAAATACTACATTTCCACCTCTGCCGCCATCACCACCATCTGGTCCACCTTTGGGAACAAATTTTTCTCTTCTAAAGCTTACACAACCATCGCCCCCATTTCCTGACTTTATGGTAATTTTGGCATAATCTATGAACATTTTATTTAAGCTATTACGCTAATTATTTTTTTCCCTAATTTTTCGCCAAACTTTACTGTCCCACTTGTTAGGGCAAACAATGTGTAGTCTTTGCCCAATTGAGTATTTAGTCCAGGATGAAAGTGACTTCCTCTTTGTCTTACAATTATTTCTCCTGCTTGTACAAACTGTCCATCCGATCTTTTAACGCCAAGCCTTTTACCAATTGAATCTCTTCCGTTTTTGCTGCTGCCAAGGCCTTTTTTATGTGCCATATAATGCCCCCTTTTATGTTTTTGTTAAATTTACGCTAAAATTTGTGTAATTTTTACTTGTGTAAAGTGCTGTCTGTGACCAATCTTTTTTTGAAATCCCTTTCTTCTTTTAAATTTAAAAACAATGATTTTTTTTGCTTTGCCTTGAGCTATGACAGTAGCTTTTACTTTTGCATTTTCAACATAGGGATTTCCAATTTTGTCATCTACCATAATAACTTTATCAAACTCAATTTCAGCACCTTTTTCGGCATTTAGTTTTTCTACCCTTAAAATATCTCCTTCTTTAACAATATATTGTTTTGAACCAGTTTCGACTACTGCAAACATACACTGCCTCCTTTTAATGTCAACCTTTATTTTTACTAAATTTGCTAATTTTTGTCAATAAAATACTAGCTTATTAAATCTTTTACAAACTGTTTACCTTTTTGCGTTAGCTGATAGTAGGTATGATTTCTATGTTTGATAATCTTTGTTTTGCTATTTACTCGATATTTTGTAAGTTTTGAGCTAACTTTTTCTAAATATCCTAAAGAAAGTAGTTTTTTGTGTACAACAAACGCTTCACATAACTTTATATTTAATGCCTTAGCTAAGGATTTAGAATAGTCACAACCTTTTTGTTTATGATACTTTAAAACTCTTATTTCTAGATCGTTTAGTTCACACACCTAATTTATCTGCAATTTTACTTAAACTTTTTATTAAAAAATCAATATGTTCGTCCAAATCAACACCAAGTTCAACGGCTCCATTGTGTATGTCTTGTCTGTTAACGCTTCGTGCAAAGGCTTTATCTTTAAGTTTCTTTTTAACACTTTTTACAGACAGACTGGCAATTTTTTTATCTGGCATCACATAAGCACAAGCTAGAATAAATCCACTTAACTCATCTACAGCAAACAGCGTTTTAGCCATTAGCGTGTCTCTTTCAATATTTGTGTAGCTTGCATGCGATAGTATCGCTTTAATAATATCTTCTGAGTAGTCTTTTTGTCTTAAAATTTCTGCGCCTTTGTATGGGTGATCCTCCATAGTTGGATATTTTTCATAATCAAAATCATGCAGAAGGCCAACTATTCCCCACTTGCTTTCATCTTCACCAAATTTTTGCGCATAAGACCTCATAGCTTGTTCTACTGCTAAAGCATGTTTTATTAGTGATTCTGATTTTGTATATTCACACAGCAAATTATAAGCTTCTTGTCTATCCACCAAAAACCTCCTTGTTTTACAAATAGGGTTGAGATGAACTCAACCCCTTGCCAGGAAGTGCTAATCAATAGCCTTCTTCAATTTTTGTTTTGCCGTGGAATATTCTATACGAATATATTGTATAAATCAATACTAAAGGCATGCCAATGAGTGCTATGATGAGCATGGTTTCAAGCGTTAGTTGAGAAGATGCTGCATTGTAAATATTAAGACTATATGCAGGGTTTTTAGCAATTATCAGGTTAGGAAAAAGACTTAAATAAGCAGTTAGGATAACCATTGCAATCGATAGAGAGCTTGCTATAATTGCGCAAAGTGCTTGATTTCTTTGAATTCTAATAATTGATGCAAGCATAAATATAAGTGCAAGAAGTGGTATGGCAAACATTAATGGATGGGCTAAGTAATTGTTGAATAAATTTTTGTGTAAAACATATGCTAAAAGTGTGCAAATTGCAAATAAAATAAGATAGCCACTCCAGTAAATTTTTGCCCAATTTTTTGCTTTTTGTTGAAACTCACCTTCTGTTTTTAAAAATAACCATACTGTTCCTTGATAAGACAACATAAAAAAAGCCAAAACGCCAACTAAAATTGAATATGGATTTAAAAGATCAAAAAAAGTACCTATATAATTACCGCTTTTGTCTAAATTTAAACCAGACAATACATTACCTACGGCGACGCCAAAAAGCACTATAGCAACTATGCTTGATATAGAAAATACCCAGTCAAATAATGTTTTTGTTGATTCAGATTCAAAGTGATTTCTAAGCTCTAGTGATACAGCCCTAAAGATAAGTGCAAATAAAAGCAAAATCAAAGCTAAGTAAAAACCGCTAAAGGCTGTTGCGTATACCATTGGAAATGCAGCAAACAAAGCTCCTCCGCCAGTTATTAGCCAAACTTCATTGCCGTCCCATACAGGGGCAATGGAATTGCGTGCAATATCGCGCTCTTGAAATTTTGCAAATAAATAGACTGAGCCTACACCCAAATCAAAGCCATCTAAAATGGCATATCCTATAATCAGTATCCCAACCAATAAAAACCATATTATATTGAGATCCATTTTAAACCTCCTATTAGTCCATTTTAAATGATTTTACAGTATGTATAATTAAATACAAAAATACCCCGAACAAGACAGCATAAACTAAGGTAAATCCTATTAGCGAAAACCACACATCGCCAACAGGCAGTGGACTAAACGCATCTTTTGTTCTAAGCAAACCATAAACAGCCCAGGGTTGCCTGCCTACTTCTGTTGTTATCCACCCAAGCTCGTTTGCAATGTATGGTAGGGGTATAAAAGCCCATAAGGCTGCTAAATAAGGTTTTGTAGTGTAGATTTTTTTCTTGTAGAGTAAATAAACACCTACTAAAAAAGTTAGTATAAATAATGTACCTAAAGCTACCATTAAGTGGAAAGAATAAAATGTTAGCGTCATAGGTGGCAAATCGTTTTTTGGAAATGCATCAATGCCTTTTACGACAGCATTAACATTGTGATCTGCAAGAAAGCTTAATGCACCCGGTATACCAATTTCTACAAGCATTTTATTCTGCGAAGGATCAGGTATACCAAAAACTAACAATGGTGCTTTACTTTGCGTTTTAAAAAGACCTTCAAATGATGCTAGTTTTTCTGGTTGGGTTTGTGCAACGACCCTTGCACTTTCATCGCCAAATGGGAATAACTGCAAAATCGATACGATTACGCCGAAAACGACGGCTAATTTGAGTGATCTTTTTGCCAATTCTAAATTCTTACCTTTAATTAAAAAATATGCGCTAACGCCTGCCATAAACATTGCGCCAGTAATGAAAGAGGCATCTACTGTATGTAAATACATAGAAGGCATTGTGGGGTTAAAAACCGCTTCCCAAAAGTTTGTTAAAACTGCTCTGCCACCTTCTACTTTATAGCCCGCTGGGGTTTGTTGCCATGAGTTTGCAATTAATATCCAAAGGGCAGATAGTGTAGAGCCAAAAGCCACCATCAAAAAAGAAAAAAACCTCATAAACCTTGAGAGTCTGTTTTTGCCAACTAAATACAAACCTAAAAATGTACTTTCTAAGAAAAATGCAAAAACACCTTCTGCCGCCAAAGGTGATCCGAAAATATCACCCACAAACCTTGAATAATTTGACCAGTTTGTACCAAATTCAAACTCCATCACAATTCCTGTAGCAACACCGACAACAAAGTTAATAGCAAAGAGTTTTGCCCAAAAATCAGCCATTTTCCTGTAAATTTCATCATTGGTTTTAAGGTACATAAACTCTATAATTGCAATTAATACACCCAAACCTATAGTTAGCGGCGGATAGATAAAGTGAAAACCCGCAGTTAAACCAAACTGTATCCTTGATAACAACTCAACATCCATAAACCCTACCTCCTTAAATTTTAAAAATGATATCTTTTAATTTTAAGTCGTTTAAAGCTTTGTTTATGCAAAGTTCTAATTTTTGTAGATGGTAGGTGAACGAGCAGTAGGGGTTAAGTTCACATGCTTGTGGGTTATCTGTGCATAGATTTACATGTTTATATCCATCAAGGTCTTTCATTATATCAAGGACGCTTATTTTATCAGTCTTTAATTCTTTGTTAAATTCAATATACCCGCCCCTGCCTTGAGAGGATATGAGGTAGTTTTTTCTAACAAGCTTATTGACGATTTTATGCGCAAATGGTTTTGGTATGTAGAGTATTTTGCTAATTTCATCAACTGTAGCTTTTTCTATATTTGATAGCAAACTCAAAATCCTTATAGAATAATCTATTTCTCTGGAAATAATGTTCATATTTAAAATATATAAAATATTACTAAAAAAGTCAAGATTAAAATATAAAAAACGAGAAAGTAAAATGATACAATTTGTAATAATTGTTTAATCTATAATATGTTAAAAAAATTAATTAAAATCTTTGTTGATATAAAAAATACCAATATAAAAAAGGATAAAAAAGGTTAGAAATACTAATAAACATTGTGCAAAAATATTAATTTTTTTTCTTGACAAATGAATATAATATTACTAAATTATATAATGATAAACTAATTTAAATGAGAAAGCAATTAATTATTTCTTATTTAAGGAGGTGACTCGGTATGAGTCAAAAAAACTTATTTTTCCGCGGTATTATGGTATTTCTTTTATGTGCAGTAGGGTTTTTTGGGTTTTATGATTTTGCAAATGCAAGTCAAGGTGTTGTTGTGCCTGTTGGCAAATGGATTGCTCCAATTATTTATTTAGGTGCGTTTGCTTTATTATCTCAGGGTTTTATGCATTTGGATCCTGAAAGGAAAAAGGCAAATGAGAAAACAGTAGGAGTAATTACTTTAGTAGTTGGTTTAATGTGGTGGCCTTTTTTAATTGCAATGATTTCTACTCAAGGTCTAGGGTTTATTACAAATTTTGTAACAGGCCTTGCTGGCATGTATGCATTCTTTTTTACAGTTTTAGGCATACTTGAGATATTCTCATTGCCCAAAAAATCTTTGGGAGGTATTGCTATTTTAATTGGGTGGCTTACGTTAGCTTATGCTTTGTTTTGGTTAACGTATGATTTACCCATTGGGGGAAAGTGGGTATACCATTTTTCTATTGCTTTTGTGTGGTTTGTGGCGATGAACCTAGCTGGTTTATTAATGCAAGGCAAAATGAGCGAAAAATTAGTTGGCTGGGTAGTAACATTTGCAGCTTTGTATACTTTTGCGATACCAGCAATACTATGGTCTATGCCAATTCATATGCAAGGACCATTTTAGGAGGTAACAAATGAGTTTGGTTGTTTATTTAGTAGCATGTGCTTTTATTGGGTGGGTGTTAGCACTTTTTGTGTGGCTCACACCGGATAGATAATTACAAAGGAGGCTAAAGGCCTCCTTAAAGTTTGACTAAAAAAAATTTCTATGCTAAATAATGGTTTATGGAAATAAAAAGTGTTATTAGCCTAACTAATCCTTATAAAACTCGTTATGTAAAAGATAAGCTAAATTTTTTTGGTAAGTGTGCTAATGTAAACTTTTATTTTCAAGATTGCACAAATTTAGAACAAACAATTTCTCTCCTACATGAAAAAACTATTGATTGTGCAATCATTGACACTAAACATTGTGTGGATTTAGAGTCTTGTTTATTGGACTGGTTTTTTGTAAATATGTATGAAAATTGTGACTTTGATGCGTTAATTTATAAAAAAAAGGATTTATCAATCAACAAGATAGGTGTATTAACAACCAATCAATGGATTTATTGTAAAAATCGCTTTTTAGTTGCAGATGTTGTTTTTATAAAAGAATTTAAAAATGTTAACGAACTACTAGAAGACTTTGATGCAGTTATGTTGCCGGGTTGTTTTTTAGACAAACCAGATGATAGATTTTTTAATGTAGAAAAAATTAAAATTATTGATTTACAAAAACCATTCTTTGAAGGCTCAAGTTGCGTGATATTCAGAAATAAAGATGAGCGTTTTCTTTTTTTGCGTCAATTTTTTATAAAGAGCGTTTATTTTATTGGTGCAGGCGTTGGTGATAAAAAATATGCTACGCAAGAAGCAATTTACACAATAAAAAATTTAGAAGTATGTTTGTTTGATAACTTAATGGACCATTCTTTACTAGATTTTTTACCAGATAACGCAATTTTAATAGATGTAGGCAAAAGATGTGAACACCACAAACTCAATCAAGCTAAAATAACCGATTTAATAAGTAAATATGCTAGGATGGGTTTTAGGGTGGGGAGACTAAAAGGAGGCGATCCATCGATTTTTGGCAGACTTGCAGAAGAGATTAAAGTACTAGAAGACCTAAAAATAAATTTTAGTATCATACCAGGCATAAGCACTATAAATGCTTTAGCCGTAAAAAGCGGCATAATATTAACTCGCAGGGAAATTAATAGGGGTTTTTGCGTTTTATCTGCCGTTAAACACAAAGGAGCAATTGCTGAATTTAGCAAAAATGAACTTT
>JBFWJP010000010.1:0-17077 GCA_050253135.1 Desulfurella sp.
AAATCAAAGAAAATATGACTTATACGGGTCAAGTTAAAGTTGTCACGATAAGAGAGTTAAGGGCTATTGAGTATGCAAACTGATACAATTCGCATTTTGTTTGTAGGAGATATTGTTGGAGATGCTGGAAGAAAAGTTGCGATAGATAAACTAAGTTATTTAAAAGATAAATATGCCTATGATATTTCTATAGCAAATATAGAAAACTTAGCGGGTGGTTTTGGTATAACAAAAGAAACCTACGATGCCGTAGAACCATACTTTGATGCTTTTACAACGGGCAACCATGTATGGGATAAAAAAGATTTTATTGTTAATATTGATAGTATGCATAACGTTGCAAGGCCATTTAATATGCCAAACACAAAGGGTAAACCTTATGTAATCGTAGAGAAAAACTATATAAAAGTACTAGTTGCTTGTTTTTTAGGCAGAATTTTTATGAACCCAGTTGAAAACCCTTTTATACTTTTGGATCAATTAGTTGCAGATAGTTTTCTACCTACAATAAAAATAATTGATTTTCATGCAGAAGCGACAAGCGAAAAGCAGGCTTTTGGGTGGTATAGTGATGGGAAGGTAAGCGCTTGTTTGGGTACGCATACGCATGTGCAAACAAACGATGAAAAGATTTTACCAGATGGTACTGCTTATATAACAGATGTAGGTTTAACTGGTTGTCACGGTGGAGTTATTGGGTTCAAAAGGGATGCTATTATTGAAAAATTTATAACGTATATGCCTACAAGATTTGATGTATGTAAAGATGATTTAAGGTTAAATGCTTGTATAGTGGATGTTAATATTCATAATGGTAAAGCTTTGAATATTGAAAAGATAAATGTAGCTTAAGTCTTGACAGATGATTTAGTTAGTATTATACTAACATATTATTAATAAGGAGGTGCCCTGTGGAATTTAAGGTCAATAAAACGATTGAGGAAATAAACGAAAAAATCAAAAGAAAAGAGGTTGTAGTAGTTAACGCAAAAGAAATGATAGATATAGTAAGAAAGGAAGGTTGTATAGAAGCTGCAAAGAAAGTTGATGTCGTTACCACAGGCACTTTTGGCACAATGTGTTCAAGCGGCGCATTGATAAATTTCTGGCATACAAAACCAAAAATTAAAGCATCTAAAGTATGGTTTAATGATGTAGAAGCATACGGCGCAGTGGCGGCAGTTGATTGCTATATTGGGGCTACTGCGGTAAAAGAAGGCGATCCTCTAAATAGTGTGCACCCTGGTAGATTTAATTATGGCGGTGGACATGTTATAGAAGATTTGATAGCTGGCAAAAAAATACAGTTTAGGGCTGAAGGCTATGGTACTGATTGCTACCCATCAAAAGAGTTTGAAAAAGAAATTACAATAGCTGACTTAAGGGATGCTACACTGCTAAACCCTCGCAATGCCTATCAAAATTATTCCGTTGCTATTAATACAACAGATAAAACTATCTATACATATATGGGCGTTTTAAAGCCAAATATAAGCAATGCTACATATTCTTCTGCAGGTGAGTTGTCACCATTGTTTAATGATCCATTTTATAGAACAATTGGTATAGGCACAAGAATATTTCTAGGCGGTGGCATAGGTTATGTGATTTATCAAGGTACACAGCATGACCCAAATGTCGAAAGAAATGAAAGAGGTCTTCCAAAGTCTGGTGCAGGCACATTAGCGGTTGCAGGTGATATGAAGCAAATGAATACAAAATACATAAAAGGTGCATCTATTTTGGGATACGGTGTTTCGCTTAGCATTGGTATTGGTATTCCAATTCCAATAATTAATGAAGAAATGGCATTTTTTTGCGGCGTTAGTGATGAAGATATACAAGCCTATATTTACGATTATGGATATGATTATCCAAACAAAATTAGCAAAACTTATGGCCTTGTAACGTACAAAGAGCTAAGAAGCGGTGCAATTGTGATTAACGGTAAAGAAGTGCCTACGACACCGCTTTCTAGTTATTATATGGCTTTAGAGATAGCAGAAGAATTAAAAAAATGGATCTTAGATGGTAAATTTTACATTACAAATCCAGCTTGTTTGATTGGGCAGTCAAGCGATTATGAACCGCTAAAGTACGTGAAATGTTGAGATTTTATAGACAAAATGTGGACGATAATTTGTATAGTTTTGAAATAACTATAAAAGAGAGTAATTTATTTATAAAAACATGCAAAGATTTAAAGTTACTTGCTTTTGATGCACTGTATAAAATAAGAAAGGATTTAGAAAGCTATATTTTAAAGTCAAAGGATTTTTTTACATCACTTGCACCAGTCAAGCAGGATAAAAGCGCACCTACAATAATTAAAAAGATGATCAAGACTTCCTCAATTGTAGGTGTTGGGCCAATGGCTTGTGTAGCTGGGGCAGTTTCTGAAGAATTGGGTAAAATTTTGTTAAAATACTGCGATGAATGTATTGTAGAAAATGGTGGCGATATATTTTTGAAACTCAACAAAGATGCCAATTTAGGTTTATACGTAGGTAAAGATAACCCTTTAAACAATATTTACATAATATTAAAAAAATCCGATAGACCCTATGGAATTTGTACTTCAAGTGCTAAAGTAGGGCCATCATTGTCATTTGGAACAAGCGATGCATCACTTATTATTTCACATGATGCGTATTTTAGTGATTGCTTGGCAAGCGCGTGTGGCAATATAATTAAAAATGAAAATGATCTTCAAAAAGCAATCGACCTTGCAATGACATTTAAAGAAACGATTGGATGTTGTTTTGTGTGTAATGGCAAGATAGCTTTTTGGGGTGATATTGAAGTAGGAGGCTAAAAAGTGATAGCAAAAAAAGTTTTACTAACCTTTTCTAAAAAAGCAGCAGGCAGGCCTGTTATATGCGAGTTATCAAGAAAGTTTGATTTAACATTCAATGTAATGGAAGCGAAAATTTCACCCAAAAAAGAAGGTTTAATGATACTTGAGCTTATTGGCACAGAAAAGGCTTACAATAGTGGCATAGAGTATTTAATAGAAAACGGCGTAGAAATATCTAATATTGAAGATAGAGTTTTTAGAGATGATGATTTGTGCTATCACTGTGGCTACTGCTTGAGTGTTTGCCCCACAGATGCGCTTATTATAGAGGATAGACAAACAATGAAAGTTGAATTTTATAAAGATAAGTGTATTGCATGCGAGTTGTGCGTTAAAGTTTGTCCCACTAAAGCTATGAAAATACGTGGCCTTGATGGCGATTTAATTTAGCTTTATGCTTTGAATGATTATACCGCTTGCAATTATAACAAGCCCTACAAATGAGCTAACTAATATTTTGTCGCCTAAAAAGATGTGTATATAAATCAAAGATAAAAAAGGTGTTAAATACAGTAGGTTTGATACTATATGTGTAGGTGCTTTTAGTGCTTTAAACCAAAAAATGTAAGTTATGCCATTTATAAAGAATCCATTTAAAAATAGCCAAAACCACACACCTAGAGTTGGTAGTTTAATATTTGATAAGAAAAGCGTAGTCGGCACCATAAAGATAAGAGCAGATAAAAAAAATATCATTGCCGCAAATGTTTGATCGTACTTAAATTTTTTGCCAAGAACGCTAAAAAGCGCAAACACAAATGCATAAAATAAAGCCATTAAATCGCCTTTTAGGTTTGAAAAGTTTAGGCTTGTTAAGTGGCCATTTGTTACTATAACAAGTATACCAAAAAAACTTATTACAATAGCGATCAGTTTTTTAAGAGTTGGTTGCTCTTTTAATATAAAAAATCCTAAAAGAACAACCATTATAGGCCAAGTATAGGCTAGTATAAATACTTCTTGGGCAGAAGCTATGCTAAAAGCCCCATAGAGAATTAAATAGCAAAAATAAGCACCCAAAAATCCCAAAAAAAGCATATTTAAATAGTCTTTTGGGCCGTATTGTTTAAACAAATAAAAATTTTTTTGTAAAAGATTGACAAAAAACAGAACAACAAAAGATATAATGGTTGAATAAAAAAGCATTTGAATGTTATTTAATTCTATTAAAATTTTTTTTGACACAACAGGTATAGCAGCCCAAAATATTATACATAGAGCTAAATAAGCGTATGAAACTAATATCTCTTTTGATACTTTGCGTAGCATTTTATTCTAAATGCAAAGCTGTTTTAATTATATTTGGGTTTTCTTTTAATCTGCGCTTTGCGTATGCAAGCCACTGCATGCCGTATGGCACATAGATTCTAAGCCTGTGATTTTTATCTAATATAAACTGCTTTAGATTTTCACCTACACCTAAGAGCATTTGAAATTCATATTCATTTGTATGCAAATTGTAATCTTTTATCAACTTCATTGCATAAAAGACTAGTTTTTCATCGTGTGTAGCAATACCAACATAGGCTTTTTTCTTAAATAGTTCTTCTAAGCAGTATTTGTAATTTTCTACAATAATATCTCTATTCTTGTAAGCAATTTTTTCTGATTCTATGTATATACCCTTACAGAGTCTTATATTCATTTTATCATCGGATAGATATTCAATATCGTCTATAGTTCTGCGCATATATGCTTGCAGTACTGTACCTACATGCTGACCAAATTCTTTTCTAAGTTGCTTGTAGATTTCTATTGTGTCAGTAGTATATGGAGAGTTTTCCATGTCAATGCGCACAAAATTATCAAGTTCATAGGCTCTTTTGACAATCTCCCTAATATTGTCAAACCCTAGGGATTTGCTTAGAGCAAACCCCATTTGTGTAGGTTTCAGTGATAAATTGGCATTTAAGTGGTTGGCTTTAATTTCTTCTAGCACTTTAATACATTCATTTTTATAGAAATTTGCCTCTTCAATCTTTTTTACATCTTCTCCGAGTACATCAATTGTGCTCATTATACCGTTTTGGTTAAAAGCTTTTGTAAGGTTTAGCGCGTCTTCTAAATACGCACCTGCAATGTATTTTTTTGCAAATATGGAAACAATATTTGATGGTACATAATCAATAGTATTTGATACAATTGTATGAAATAAAGACATTATTCCTCCATCATAAAAGGATATTCAAACGTTTGAGGTGGGTTAAAGTTTTCTTTTATTGCCCTTGCGCTTGTCCATCTAATTAAGTTCAATAAACTTCCTGCTTTATCATTAGTGCCACTTGCCCTTGCACCGCCAAATGGTTGCTGACCGACTACTGCGCCTGTCGGTTTATCGTTTATGTAGAAATTGCCGGCTGCTTGTTCTAATTTTTCTATTGCAATGTTTACTGAGGCTCTATCTTGGGCGAAAATAGCGCCTGTTAAACCGTATGGGCTTGTTTGATCGCATAATTCAAGCGTTTCTTCGTACTTTTCATCATCATATAAATAAAATGTTACGACGGGTCCAAAGATTTCTTCTGTCATTGTTTTGAATTGGGGGTTATCTGTTAAAATAACAGTGGGATCTATGAAATAGCCTATAGAATTATCGTATTTGCCACCTTTTAAAATAGTAGCTTGGCTAGAGTTTTTAGTATAATCAATGTATGAAGAGATCTTTTCAAACGCTTCTTTGTCTACCACAGCATTCATAAAGTTTCTAAAATCTTCTGGGCTACCCATTTTAATTTTATCTATTTCATGGAATAAATCGTCTTTAATTTCGTTGTAGAGGCTTTTTGGTAAGTATACTCTTGAAACTGCAGAGCATTTTTGACCCTGATACTCAAAAGCGCCCCTTATTATTGCAGTAATAAGAGCTTTCTTATCTGCACTTTTGTGTGCAAATATAAAATCTTTTCCACCCGTTTCTCCAACTATTCTAGGGTAACTTTTATAAATCGGTATGTTTTTTGCAATAATAGACCACATATTGTGAAATGTTTCAACTGAACCTGTAAAGTGCAAACCTGCAAAATATGGGTTTGAAAAAATATACTCACCAATTTGGGAGCCTTGAGCAGGTAAGAAATTTATTACTCCATCTGGTAAACCAGCTTCTTTCAAAACTTGCATAAAAATATAAGGTGCATAAACAGAGCTAGATGCAGGTTTAAAAATGGCTACATTACCCATAATAACTGGTGCTGTAGGGAGATTTCCCGATATTGATACAAAGTTAAACGGAGGCGCTGCAAAGATAAAGCCCTCAAGTGGCCTATACTGCATCATATTCCAAACACCCTTTGGAGAGTAAGGTTGGTCTTCGTAAATTTGCTGCATATATTGGACATTAAAACGCAAAAAATCAATTAGTTCACACGCTGAGTCAATTTCTGCCTGAAATGCGCTCTTGCTTATAGAAATCATAGTAGCAGCATTTATTATATACCTATACTTAGTACTAAGCAGTTCTGCTGCTTTTAGAAAAATTGCCGCACGCTCAGAAAAATCAAACTTACTCCAGATTTTTGCAGCTTTTAGGCTTTCATTTATTGCTAAAGCTATCTCGTCTTTTGATGCTTTGTAATAGTAACCAAGCAGCTCACTGTGATCGTGCGGTGAGTGAATCTCTACTTTGTTACTTGTTTTATATTCTTTACCACCAATAATTAAAGGTATCTCAATTTTGTCTGATTTAATTTTTTTTATAGCATCCTTTAATAATTGCCTGTTAATTGATCCTACCTCATAATTATAAACTGGCTCATTTAAAGCTTGAGGTACTTTAACTTTACAGTTTTTCATTTTAACCTCCACAAAGTTTAATTTTGGAATAATTATATACGCTAAATTTTACTAAGTCAAGTGAGTTATAAAAAATATTTAAAACCACTTGACTATTAAATTAATTTGTGGTATTTAGTAAATTTAGTGGTATAAGTTAAATGTGAAAAATTTATTTTTAAGGGGGTTTTTATGAAACTAAAAAACCTGTTATGGGTAGTAGTTTCGCTTGTCTTTGTTTTTGTTTCAAGTAGCGCTTTTGCAGCAGGTGTAATTAAGATTGGTGTTCAAGCACCAATTACGGGTTCTTTTGCAAATGAAGGACAAGGCATTGACAACGCAGTTAAAATGCTTGTGGCGCAGCAAAATGCAAAAGGTGGTTTATTGGGCAAAAAACTGGAAGTAGTTACATGCGATGATGAAGGTACAGCGGTAGGCGGTGCAATTTGCGCAAGGAAATTAATAAATGCCGGTGTTATAGCAGTGATAGGCACTTATTCATCTACACCAGCAGAATCAGCTGAACCAATTTATGCTAGGGCAGGTGTTTTGCAAACAAGCGATGCAACCGCTGATTCTTTAACAAAACACGGCTACTGGACATTTTTTAGAAATTCATGTCCAAATTATGCAGAAGCAGCATTCACAGCAGATTTTTTAGTTAAAGACAAACATTTCAAAAGAATAGTTGTTTTATCTGATTATTCAGCTTATTCTACAAACCTAGCTGATGCTACAATGGCAGCTTTAAAGAAAATAGGTGGAAATGTAATTTACTACGGAAAGATTCAAGCTGGTTCACAAAACTTTACACCAATCTTGACAAAAATCAAATCTATGAACCCAGATGTTATCTATTTTAGTGGTTATTATACAGATGGTGGCTTAATTAGAGCTCAAGAAGTTTCACTGGGTATAAAGGCGGCTTTTGTTGGCGGTGACTCAAATGATAACCCCGAGTTCTTTAAACTAGCTGGAAAATCTTCAAACGGTGTTTATATGATCAATGTGCCAAGACCAGATATACTACCGTATCCTTTAGCAAAAGAATTTTTAAGGGATTATCAGGCACGATACCATATGATGCCACCAAGTATCTGGACACTGTTTAATGCAGATGGATTAAGGGCAATTATGTATGCAATAGAAAAAACCAAAACAACAGATACCAAAAAATTGGCAGCTTTTTTGCATAATTTGAAAGATTTCCCAGGTATTACTGGACCAATAACATTTACAAAGGATGGTGAAAGGGCTGGTAGCAGGTTTATGGCTTACGAAATTTACAACAATAACCAATACACAGTGGTATACAAAGAAGACTAAATTATGGAAATTTTTCTACAGCAGATTGTAAACGGTTTGGCTATAGGAAGTATTTATGCCCTTGTGGCCATAGGATATACTATGGTGTATGGTGTGATGAAGCTCATCAACTTTGCACATGGTGACCTTGTGGCCCTTGCGGCCTATGTAGGCTTAACCGTACTGATGCAAGCCTTTGGTATGCATATAGCTAATTTATGGGCTGTTATTTTGATGTTTGTTGTTACCGCGTTGTTTATTTCTTTATTTGGTGTTATTTTGGAAAGGCTAGCTTATAGGCCACTTAGAAAAGCACCTAGACTTAGCGCTGTTGTATCAGCACTAGGTGCGTCGCTTGCTATTGAAAACGGAATTATGTTGATTTGGGGTCCAAATATCAAGGTTTTTCCATCTAATGTATTTCCAAATATAAGGTGGCATG
This sequence comes from Desulfurella sp., assembly GCA_050253135.1. Classification (GTDB taxonomy): domain Bacteria; phylum Campylobacterota_A; class Desulfurellia; order Desulfurellales; family Desulfurellaceae; genus Desulfurella. The sequence goes on from JBFWJP010000010.1 coordinate 8,376, forward strand.
TAAGTGGTGTTGTTATTAACTCAACCCAAATCGCTATACTATTGCTATCTGTTATTTTAATGCTAGCTTTGTATATATTTATTAATAAAACTAAAATTGGTACCGCAATTAGGGCAACTGCAATAGATCAAGATGCTGCAAAATTGATGGGCATTAATGTTAATGGCATAATAATAGCTATATTTGCGCTTGGTTCTTTTTTGGGCTCTATTGGCGGTCTTTTTATAGGTATTTATTACCGTGAACTTTCTTTTCAGATGGGTTGGCTTTACGGGCTTAATGCTTTTATTGCTGCAATAATTGGAGGTATTGGCAACATTCCTGGCGCTATGCTTGGAGGTATGCTACTTGGAATCTTTAATGTGCTAATTGCAGGTTATATCTCTAATACCTGGTCTGAAGCTTTAACTTTTGCACTTTTAATAATAATTTTGATTATAAAGCCCACAGGTATTTTAGGTGAAAGAGTAGCGGAGAAAGTCTGATGAAAAAAAGTTTTATATGGTATAGTGTTTTTTTTGTTATTGCAATTATCTATCCTCATTTTGTTAACTCTTCTTGGGTGGATATTGGAACGACGTTTGCTTTATATTCAGTTGTAGCGCTTAGTCAAGATATAGTTTTGGGTAAAGCGGGTATGTTTGATATGGGTCATGCCACTTTTTTTGGCATAGGTGCCTATACTGCAGCAATACTAAATACTACATACAATATTCCAATTATGTATACCATACCAATAGCAATAGCATTATCTGCTTTATTTGGGATTATTATATCATGGCCTATTATTCACTTAAGGGGCGATTATTTGCTTGTTGCTACGATTGGGTTTAATATAATTTTTTACCAAGCTTTGCAAAATAATGTATTTGGTTTAACGGGTGGGCCAAATGGTATCTTTGGTATTGGAACGCCAGTGATATTTGGCATAAACATTGCAAGTCAAAAAGCAATATATTATTTTGCGTGGTTTATTTTGCTTATCACAATGTTAATTATATACAATATTGATAAAAGTAAACTGGGAAGAACGTTCCATTATTTGAGAGAAAGTGAGATCGCTGCGGAAAGTTTTGGTGTAAATAAAAGGTTTTATAAAGTTTTAGCGTTTGCTTTGGGAGCTGGTTTAGCTAGTTTGGCGGGTGTAATTTTTGCTGTGCAGTATGCGGCCGTTAGCCCAGAGACATTTAACTTTACACAGTCTGTGCTGTTTTTTACAATAGTTATTGTAGGTGGACCATCATCTATACCTGGTATACTTCTTGGTACGTTTGTTATGTTTGTAGTGCCTCAATTTTTTAGAGAGTTTGCAACAGCAAGGTACTTTGTATTTGGCATAGCAATGATTTTAACGATGATCTTGCGCCCACAGGGTATATGGCCTACAAAGTTTGGCAAACTTCCAAAGTATATATTTAAAGAGAGCTAAATATGTTACTTCAATTAAATAATGTTTTCAAATCATTTGGTGGTATTGTTGCGATAAATAATCTGAGTTTTGAAATAAAAGAAAATCAAATATTGGGTTTGATTGGGCCAAATGGGGCAGGCAAAACCACTGTATTTAACTGCATAACAGGTATATACAAACCAGATAAAGGGAGTGTACATTTTAATGGTAAAGACATTACTGGTTTAAAACCGCATATTATATCAAACTTAGGCATTGCAAGGACATTTCAAAACATAAGGTTGTTTCCATCTATGAGCGTGGCAGAAAATATTATGGCAGGTCGTCATGCAAAATGTCGTCAGACCTGGTTTGATAGCTTAATTAGAACACCAAAATACTTTAGGGATGAAAAAGAAAACTGGCTCAAAGTAAAGTACTTTATTGGTTTATTGAACCTTAGCGAATATACTAGCGCAATTGTAGGGAGTTTACCCTACGGTATACAAAGAAAAATTGAAATAGCAAGAGCGCTTGCAAGTGAGCCTAAGTTGCTTATATTAGATGAGCCAGCAGCGGGTTTAAACAACAAAGAAACGCAAGAACTTGTTGATTTAATATATCAAATTAAAGATATGGGTATAACGATTTTATTAATAGAACACGATATGGATATGATGATGAGTCTTGCAGAATACATCATAGTTATGAACTTTGGTGAAAAAATTGCAGAAGGTATTCCAAAAGAGATACAATCAAACCCGCAAGTTATAGAAGCGTATTTAGGAAGTTAATAATGGATACGATTTTGCAGATAAAAGATTTAAATGTGTCATATGGTTCTGTAGCAGCCCTAAAAGGCTTGTCTTTTGATGTTAAAGCTGGCGAGATAGTTGTGCTTATAGGTGCAAACGGTGCAGGCAAAACCACTACGCTTAGAACTATTAGTGGTTTAGTAAAGCCCAAAAAAGGCGAAATTATATTTGAAGGTAAGCGAATTGATCATATGGAAGCTCACAAAATAGTTTATCTTGGTATATCGCATGCTCCAGAAGGCAGAAGGATATTTGGAACTTTGACAGTGTATGAAAACCTTATACTTGGTGCATATACTAGAAAAGAGGTTGACAAAGACACTCTTGAGTGGATTTATAACCTTTTTCCTAGATTAAAAGAAAGATCAAAGCAACTTGCAGGAACGCTTTCTGGGGGCGAACAGCAGATGCTAGCTGTAGGTAGAGCGCTAATGAGTAAGCCAAGACTATTGCTTTTAGATGAACCTAGTTTGGGTTTATCGCCTACTTTGACAAAAATTATTTTTGATACAGTAAAACAAATTAGAAACAATGGGGTTACTATCCTTATGGTTGAGCAAAATGCAAAAGCAGCATTAAAATTTGCAAATAGAGGGTATGTATTGGAAGTGGGTAAAATCGTTTTAAGTGGTACGGCAGATGAGCTATCATCTTCCCCAAAAATTGTAGAAGCATATCTAGGCAAAAAATAGGTGTAGCTATGACGATTTATATTGATATACCAAAATCCACAATTATACAAATATTGAAAGATCTAAAAGAAAAGGAATTAGGGGGTGCTCTCAATACACTATGGTGGTTTTTCAACGAAGCTTCAAAAATACCTACAGAAAACTTATCAATTAAAGGCGATCCAGAAATAATAGCAGAAGATCTAGGTTTATCAAAAGTAATCGTATACAAACACATAAAAAAACTTAAAGAATTGGATTATATTAAGCAAGTAGATCCAAAAAGGCATTTGTATAGTTTAAACAGCTCTATGTTTGTTAGAAGATATTTTTTTGGTTAATTAATACTTTAGCTATTGAAATTTTTTAACAATAATGTTATAAATTCATTATAAATTTGCAAGGAGTAATTAGATGGAAGTTAAAAAAGTTTTACTTAATGAATCAGATATGCCAAAGTATTGGTACAATGTATTACCCGATTTACCAAACCCTATAGATCCGCCATTGCATCCTGCAACAGGCAAGCCGCTAAAGCCACAGGATTTAGAGCGACTGTTTGCAAAAGAACTTATTGAGCAAGAATTAAGTAATAAAACTGAGATAGAGATACCTCAAGAAATTAGAGAAGTTTATGCAATATATAGACCTACGCCTTTGGTTAGGGCTTATAATTTAGAAAAAGCACTAAAAACGCCAGCAAGGATTTACTATAAAAATGAATCAGTTTCACCAGCTGGTTCTCATAAACCAAATACAGCAATAGCTCAGGCCTATTATAACAAAAAAGAAGGTATTTTGTCTTTAACTACAGAAACGGGTGCTGGTCAGTGGGGAAGCGCACTGGCGTTTGCTGGCAGCATATTTGGATTAAATGTTAAAGTTTACATGGTAAAAGTAAGCTACGAGCAAAAACCATATAGAAAATCAATGATAAATGTGTGGGGTGCTAAGATATTTCCATCTCCATCAGACACTACAAATATAGGTAGAGAAATTTTGAAAAAAGATCCAAATAATAATGGCTCTTTGGGTATAGCTATAAGCGAAGCTATAGAAGCAGCACTAGAAAACCCAAATACACACTACACGCTTGGAAGTGTTTTAAACCATGTTTTGTTGCATCAGACAATAATTGGTTTAGAAGCTAAAAAGCAATTCGAGCTTATTAATCAATACCCTGATGTTATATTAGCACCCTGTGGTGGCGGTAGTAATTTGGGTGGTATTGCTTTGCCTTTTGTGCGAGATAAGATTAATGGTAGGCAGTTAAGGGTAGTTGCAGTTGAACCTGCAAGTTGCCCAACGCTTACAAAAGGTGCCTACGCTTATGACTATGCTGATTCTGCCAAAATGACACCACTGTTATTTATGTATACGCTGGGTCATAATTTTATGCCACCTAGCATTCATGCTGGAGGGCTGCGATATCATGGCGACTCGCCTATTATTAGCAGATTATATAAAGATGGTATAATCGAAGCTACAACTTTAAAGCAAAACGAAGTATTTGAAGCAGCAGTACTGTTTGCAAAAACAGAAGGTATTATCCCAGCACCAGAAACAGCGCATGCAATTAAAGCGGCAATTAATGAAGCCTTAATCGCAAAACAAGAGCAAAAACAAAAAAATATTTTAATCTGCTTTAGCGGTCACGGCCATTTTGATATGGCAGCCTATGATAATTATTTGTCAGGCAACCTAAAAGATGTTGAATTTTCGGATAATTTGATTAAAGAAGCTTTGAAAGATTTGCCAAATATAAAAGTAAATTGACATTTTTTAAATAAAATGCTATGAATACTTTCAATTGGGCGCATAGCTCAGGGGAAGAGTACTTGCCTGACGCGCAAGTGGCCGGTGGTTCGAAACCACCTGCGCCCACCATATAGAGGTAAAGATGCAGGTAGGAAGCGGTGTAAATTTGTTTGATTTTGCAAGGGAGCATAAACTTAAAAATGTTATAGCTGCCAAAGCTAATGGTAAAATTTTGGACTTAAACTGTACTTTAGACAAAGAAAGTGATGTAGAATTTATAGATTTAAACTCACAGGAAGGTTTAGAAATACTGCGGCACTCTGCTGCTCATATTATGGCACAAGCTATTCAAACTCTATTTAAGGATGCAAAATTTGCCGTTGGTCCTGCAATAGAAAATGGTTTTTACTACGATGTGGATGTGGGCAGGCCTCTAACGCAGGATGATTTAAGATCTATTGAAACTCAAATGAAAAAAATCGTTGGCGCAAATTATGTATTTACGCGCAAAAATGTTTCAAAACAAGAAGCATTGCAGTTTTTTAAAGGAAAAAACGATGAATATAAAGTTGAGATAATAGAAAGTATACCAGATGAACAGGTAAGCCTTTACCAGCAAGGTGATTTTGTGGATTTTTGCAGGGGTCCGCATATTCCTTCTACTGGTTATTTAAGATACTTTAAGCTTTTGAGTGTTGCAAGTGCGTACTTTAGGGGAGATGAAACACGCCCTAGCATGCAGCGTATATACGGTACCGCGTTTGCCACAAAAGAAGATTTAGAAAATTATTTGAATTTTTTAGAAGAAGTAAAAAAAAGAGATCATAGAAAACTAGGTAGAGAACTTGACTTATTTAGTATTAATGATGAAGTGGGCGCAGGTTTTGTTATATGGCATCCAAAAGGGGCTATGCTTAGAGAAATTATTGAAACATTTGAAAAAAAAGAACACATTAAGCGCGGGTATGAATTTGTTAAAGGGCCAGAATTACTAAAAACTCAATTATGGAAGATTAGTGGTCACTATGATAATTATAGAGAGAATATGTACTTTACTGAAATTGAAAATGTTTCATTTGGCATAAAACCAATGAACTGCTTAGGACATATCCAAGTATATAAATCTCATTTAAGATCTTATAAAGAACTACCAAAGAGATTTTTTGAGCTAGGCGTAGTACATAGACACGAAAAAAGCGGTGTACTGCATGGTTTGCTTAGGGTTAGAGAGTTTACGCAGGATGATGCACATATTTTTTGTACAAAAGAACAGCTTAATGATGAAATTATTGGCGTATTGGATTTTGTGAAATACGCTATGGATATATTTAATTTTGATTACGAGATGAAGATCTCTACAAGACCAGAAAAATCAATTGGCACAGACGAAGATTGGCAGAATGCAACCAATGCACTAATTAATGCTTTAGAAAATACAAAAAGACCTTATCAGATAAATGAAGGCGACGGTGCTTTTTATGGACCAAAAATTGATGTTAAACTAAAGGATGCGATAGGTAGGAAGTGGCAGTGTGCTACAATCCAGTGCGATTTTACACTACCTGAGAGGTTTAATTTAGAATATATAGACAAAGATGGCTTACCCAAAAGACCTGTTATGGTCCACAGAGTGATACTTGGCTCAATTGAGCGTTTTATTGCTGTTTTAATAGAAAATTACGCAGGCGATTTTCCTCTATGGCTTGCTCCAATTCAAGCAAGGGTGGTGCCTATTTCTGAAAAATTTGAAGACTATGCAACAAAAGTGTACAAACTATTAAAAGACGCCAATATTAGGGTAGATATAGAAAAAAGAAACGAGACAATTAGCAAAAAGATTCGTTTTGCAGAATTAGAAAAGCTACCATATATTTTGGTAGTGGGTCAAAAGGAGTACGAAGAACAGGGCATTTCTATAAGAAAGAGAAAAGTAGGTGATTTGGGCTTTAGATCTGTAAATGAGTTTATAGAAATGGTTAAAAGTGAAGCAGGGGGTGTTTTATAGTTTCCAAAAACGATGTGCCGCCAATTAATGAGCACATTAAAGCTGATAAGGTTAGGTTAATTGATCAGGAAGGCAAACAATTAGGTATAGTAAGCATAAAAGAAGCTATAGAAAAGGCTCGTGAAGCAGAGCTTGATTTAGTAGCAATAGCTCCAGCAGCCGATCCTGTGGTTTGCAAAATAATGGACTATGGAAAATTTAAATACGATAAGCAGAAAAAAGAAGAAAAAAGCAAAAAAAAGCAAAAAACAATGAAAGTTAAAGAGCTTAAAATGAGGCTCAATATAGCAGAAAATGATTACAAGGTAAAACTCAATAATGCCATAGAGTTTTTAAAAAATGGTGATAAAGTAAAATTTAGCATATTTTTTAAAGGTAGAGAGATAGAGAAAAAAAATCTATTTTTTGTATTGTCTGATAGGTTAAAAAATGATTTACAAGATTACGCAATTGCAGAAGGTAAAGAATTGTTTGAAGGAAGAAGGTTAACCGTATCTTTTATACCAAAAAAATAATTGGAGGATATTGTAATGAAGCTTAAAACTAAAAAATCAGCAGCCAAAAGAGTTAAAATCACAGCAAGTGGCTTATTAAAAACAAGAAAAGCAAACAAAAGCCATTTACTTGCCCACAAATCTGCAAAAAGGAAAAGACATCTAGGAAAACCTCGTATTATAGAAGGCGGTATGGCAAAAAATCTTAAAATCATTCTTGGAGGTTTAAATTGAGAGTAAAAACAGGTATTGTAAGAAGAAGAAGACACAAAAAAATATTAAAATTGGCAAAAGGTTTTTATCAAAGAAGGCACTCTACATTTAAAAATGCACAAGAGTCTGTTAAAAGAGCTCTGGCAAATGCTTATGTTGGAAGAAAAGAACGCAAAAGACAATTTAGAAGGCTATGGATTGCCAGAATTAATGCAGCGGTAAGAGAAAATGGTTTAACATACAGCCAATTTATGAACCTTTTAAAGCAAAAAAATATATCGCTAAATAGAAAGATGTTGAGCGAACTTGCAATTAATAACCCAGAAAGCTTTAAGATACTTTTAGACAAAGTTAGAGCATAAAACAAAAGAAACTAAAAAGAGGGGGCGTTAGTTGCAAGATATATTAGATCAATTATATGAAAAGTTAAAAAAGGCTACATCGCAAGAAGATATCAAACAAGTAAGAAGTTACTTTTTAGGCAAAAGTGGTCTTATAACGAATTTATTTAAACAATTAAGCAGCCTCTCACAAGAAGAAAGAATCCAAAAGGGTAAAACTTTCAATGAATTAAAGCAATTGGCAACGGAAAAAATTGAAAGTAAACTGCAAGATATTAAAAATGCCAAAAAACAAAAGGAGCTAAACCAAGAGATTGATTTATTTTTAGATGGGAAAACACCAAATCTTGGCAGTATCCACCCTGTAAATCTTGTAATAAAAGAGATTTCAGATATATTTTTTTCTATGGGTTTTGGTATAGAGGATGGACCAGAGGTGGAGTTTGATTTGTACAATTTTGAGTTATTAAATATACCAAAAAACCACCCAGCACGAGATATGCAGGATACTTTTTATATTGATGAAAATAGACTCTTGCGTACACAAACAAGCGGTGTCCAGGTTAGAACTATGTTGAAAAAAAAGCCCCCTTTAATGTTTATTGCTCCAGGTAGAGTCTACAGGCGGGACTCAGATTTAACTCACTCACCTATGTTTCACCAAATAGAAGGTTTAGCAGTAGATAAAAAGATTAGATTTTCTGATCTAAAAGGTATTTTGGAAGTATTTTTGAATCAATTTTTTGGTAAAACAAAAGTTAGGTTTCGACCAAGCTATTTTCCCTTTACAGAACCATCTGCGGAAGTTGATATAGGCTGTGTTATATGTGGAGGAAAAGGCTGTAGGGTGTGTTCAAATACGGGTTATTTAGAAGTATTAGGGTGTGGTATGGTGCATAGGAATGTTTTAAAAAATGTTGGCTATGAAGGTTTTAGAGGTTTTGCTTTCGGTCTTGGTGTAGAAAGATTTGCAATGTTAAAGTACGGTATCGATAATATAAGATTGATGTTTGAG
>JBFWJP010000011.1:0-16774 GCA_050253135.1 Desulfurella sp.
ATCTTGGTCTTGGGTTTGACTCCCTGGGTTTTGCTTCATCAACTCTAATGTTTCTGCCGTCTAAATCTGTGTTGTCTAAAGCATCTTTAGCCTTTTGAGCATCATCTTTTGATTCCATTTCTACAAATGCAAAACCTTTACCTTCAATAACTTTTACCGATACCACACTGCCATAACCTGAGAAAACTTCTTTAAGTTTCTCTTCCGTTGTTTGGTAATTTAAATTACCTACGTACAACTTGTTCGTATTCACAAAACACACTCCAAAAAAGAATTTCCGATGAGACCTTTTATATAGCCTGCACCAATTTTAAATAATCTACCACAATAAAATCCAAAAGTCAAGTTTTAACAAATCCTTGGCATTTTTTCTACAATAGGCATAGAAAGCAGTCTTTTTGTACCGTAGCTTAAATTAAGCAATACTTTTTGAGGGTGATCTTTTGTAATCTCACCAATTAATCTAGCGTTTTTACCCAGTGGGTGTCTATGAAGTGTGTCTAAAATTTTTGTTGCATCTTTTGGAGGTGCAACTATTACCATTTTGCCTTCATTTGCACTGTAGTAGGGCTCTATACCAAGCATCTCAGAGATAGACAACACTTCTTGAGAAATCGGCACGAGATCTTCAAATATTTCAACACCAAAATCCTTTTTGTAGCACAACTCGTTCAAACACATAGCAAGACCACCACGCGTAGGATCTCTCATCCAGTGTATATCTAAATCAGATTCTATAAGCGGCAAGATAAGGCCTGTTAATTCAGCGCAGTCAGATGTTAAATGTGAAGTTAATTGGAGATTTTCCCTTTCGTTTAGTATTGCAAAACCATGCTCGCCTATATTTCCCGTTACAATTATCTTATCACCTTCTATTATTTTTGAGCCATCTATCGACCTTATAATTTTGCCTATAGCAGAAGTATTAACATAAAACCCTTTATTTGGTTCTATAACCTTTGTATCTCCGCATACGATCTCTACTTGTGCGCTTTTTGCTTCACTAATCATTGATTGAACAATTTTTTCTAAATCCGAAATCAAAAAACCCTCTTCCATAATAAACGCACTTGATAAATACATAGGTTTTGCGCCTACACATAATAAATCGTTAACGGTACCGCTAACCGACAATTTGCCAATATCACCACCTTTAAAAAATAGTGGTGTTATTGAATGAGAATCGGTTGTAAATGCTATATCGCCTAAAATTGCACTATCTAATCCTGCTTTTGCTTTAAAAACACCTTCTATCAAATCAAGTGTAAGTCTGCCGCCAGAGCCATGATCCATTGTTATTTTGTCAAGCTTCACCTTTAACCTCCCACCAGTTTCTACAGGTACCTTCAAAAGAAACCATACAAGGCCCAACTGGGTTATAGGGTTTGCATATTTTATCATACATAGGACACTGTGGTGGCTCTATAGTGCCCAATATCACTTCTGCGCATCTGCAACCCTTTTGTTCTTCTGTATAGTTATCGCTAAATGGAATATTGAACCTTAGCTTAGCATTTAAGTAGTTGTAGTTTATTTTAAACTCAAACCCACTGTTTTTTATTATACCAAGTCCCCTCCATAGGCTATCTGTTATATCGAAAACATCACTTATGGCTTTTTGCGCTAACTTGTTGCCTTCATAGCTTAAAAGCCGTTCATACTCATTTTCCACTTTGCAGATATTATTCTCAAACTGATTTATCATCATCAGTATAGCGCTTAAGATATCTGCTGGCTCAAAACCCGCTGCAACGCATGGGATGTTAAAACTACTGGCAACTTTTTCATACGGTGTAAGACCAGAAACTATACTTGCATGGCCTGGCAAAATCAATGCATCAATGTTTAGTTTTCCTGCTTTTAGCAATTCTAAAACACCATTTGGTGTGTATTTGTGTACGCTAAAAAAACTCAAATTTTCTGGCAAATTTATACTTTTTATTATACTTGCTATAGGTGCTGCTGTGGTTTCAAACCCCACAGAAAAAAATATTGCATCTTTTTTGATCTGTTTTGCATAATTAATTGCTTCGTCTAAACCATATACCATCTTTACACTCAAACCCAATTTACTTGCACTAAACAGCGACTCAGAACTGCCTTTTACCCTAAGCATATCGCCAAATGTCAAAACGGTGCAGTCGTTTTTAATGCCATAGTTAATAATAGCATCTATGTCTTTTGAGCTTGTAACGCACACAGGGCACCCAGGCCCAGCTAGCAGTTTGATATTACTGGGCAATAAATCACGAAGCGCATACCTTGAAATAGAGTTTTCATGTGTGCCGCATACATGCATAATGCGCAATCTATCAAATTTCTTTGCTTTTTGCTTAATACTGTCTGCAAGCGATAAGACTAAATCTTTATCTTTAAATTTACTCAGCTGCACTTTTTGCCCCCAAAAGACACTGCTCTATGAGCTCTAAATTTTCTTTCGCTTCTTGCTCATCCAGCTTTGCTATAGCGTTTCCTGCATGCACAAGCACATAATCACCCACTTTAGGGTTATCTATCAACATAAAAAAACAATGCTTTTTTGTGCCGCCTGATTCAACTACACCGCTTATCCCATCTTCGTAAATTTCAACAATTTGCATTGGTATACCTATGCACATATCCCCTCCTTTGCTAAATAAATCTGACCGATAGCAATTGAGCTATCATTGATTGGAAACCTTGAGTTAAACATTACACTTAAGCCCGCTTTAGCTAAATTTTTATATAGACTAGAAAATACTAAACTATTTTGAAATACACCGCCTGATAGCGCTACAGTACTAATGCCTGTGAGTTTTGATATTGATAGAGTGTTTTCAAATACCGCTTGTGCAAATGTATTGTGAAACAGTTTAGCTGAAAGCAAATCCCGCTTTTGGGCGATAGTTTTGAGCGCTTCAGAAAAATCAATAATAAAATCATTTATCCTATAATCTAGTATTTTTCTTGATGTATGTTTTTGTGCTTCGTATTCCAAAAGCATAGCAGATTGCGCTTCAAAAGTATTTTTGTGCTTTATGTTAAGCAGTGCGCTAACTGCATCAAACAACCTTCCAGCTGAGCTTGTAAAAACTGGTTTTAGTTTCGGTATTATCGAAATTACATCTTTATACTCAGGAAACAAAAATTTTACATATTCAATATCTTTTGTAATTGCATACATATATGAAGCTGCTATGCGGTATGGTTCTTTTATGGCTTTGTCTCCAAAAAAGATTGGGAAGTATTTAATATGGCCAATGCGTTTTATTAGTGTTTTTTCTTTCACAAAAAACTCACCACCCCAAATATTGCCATCATCACCAAAACCCGTTCCGTCAAGTACAACACCAATACAATCTCCATAATAATCATTTTCCATTAAGACACTTGCAAAGTGTGCTTTGTGGTGCTGGACCTCTATTGTACTAGAAAACGTTTGTTTTGCATAGGTGCTTGATAGGTAATTGGGGTGTTTGTCACATATAGCTAAATCTACTTTTTTTATATCGAAAAACGATAGAAAATCATCAACTTTCTTTGTAAATTGCTCATAATTTGCATAATTTGACAAATCAGGTGTGTATTGGGATAAAACTACCGTGTCTTTTAGCGTTAGCGCAATATTATTTTTCATATCTGCACCAACTGCTAAAATATTTGGTTTTATGCCTTTTATGTAAAACGGTGAAGGGGCAAACCCTCGTGCATAGCGGTAAATTAACTGCTTATTTAAAGAAAAATGCACAATAGAGTCTTCAACGGGTCGTAAAATTTTCCTATTATGCAGGAGCACAAAATCTACGCCACTAAAATTAACTGCATCATTATCTTTATAAATTAGCGAAAACTCGCTTAAATTTGCACTTGTTGAGACAAGACACTCAAGATTTGAAAAATAAAACAACAGCAAATGAATTGGGGCATAAGGCAACATCATACCTACAAACGGACTTTCTAAGTTAACTAACTTTAGGTAATCATTTGCGGATTTTACCAATACTATTGGCTTTATTTGAGACTCTAGCATATTTATTTCGCTTCTTTTTAGATAAGCATATTTTTTTGCAGTCTCAATATCTTTTACGATTACAGCAAAAGGCTTCTCTTCTCTGTGCTTTATGCGCTTTATTTTTTCAACAGCAAGCTTGTCTTGGCCATTGCAAATTAAATGATACCCACCTATACCTTTTAGCAAACCAACCTTAGAGTGCCCTAAATCAAAGCTAGCTTCTTTAATGGCCTCTGTATCTTTAAACTTAACTTGCTTGTTTTTAACATAAAAATAGGAAGGACCACATGCTTTGCAAGAGATAGTTTGAGCATGGAAACGCCTTTTGCCACTATCTGTGTACTCTTTATAACACGCATCGCACATTTTGAAAACACCCATTGTAGTGTTTAGTCTATCAAATAAACCATCCTTTGCAATACTAAAACGCGGCCCGCAATCTGTGCATGTTATTAATGGGTGAAGGTAGCGCCTATTTGTGATGTCAAACAATTCTTTTTGACAATTTTTACATATACCCCAATCGGGCGTTATATTGATGTTTTTTTGTTTATCTTCTTGGCTGTACTTTATTACAAAGCTTTTGTAAGCACATTTTTTTATTTTGTGGACGCTGGAATCTATCGATTTTATAAAAGCATTTTGAGGCTTATTTTTAGAGATAATTTTTTGAATATTTATGGGTTTTTTTGATTCAATATACAGCTCAACGCAACAAGATGAGTTTCTAACCCAACCTGTGTAGTTCTTAAATGTGTTGTACATTGCAGGTCTAAAACCTACACCTTGCACAATACCATATATTTTAACTTTAATTGCTAACATTTAATTGATAATTCAAATATTTTACACAGAGGTAAAAATATACTTTACTTGCCCCCTCTTTTGGGTTTCATACTAAATCAAATTCTATACACAATGTCAATAGTATTTTATCATAATATTAATTAGTTTTATATATAATTTGAATCCTTTTAAATCTAATTTATTAGAAGATTTAATTAAAAATAATTAGTTTTTTCCTTGACAATGCGAAGTTTAATTCTTAAAATGGCTTTCAAATATATGCAAAAGGAGGGGGGCCATGAAAAAAGATGCGCTTGATTATGAAGCGTTGTTGCCCGAAGTAGATGAGCGTTTAAAAAACGGTTGTTCGAAAGAGCAAGAACAGCTATTCTACACAAAACTCAAAGAAGCTGGTTTTTCAAGAAGGGATTTTTTAAAATGGACATCTATGATTACAGCTGCACTAACTCTACCACCTATATTTGAACCGCGCGTTGCAAAAGCAGTGGCAGCAATCGCTCAAAGACCTACAGTTATTTGGTTGCACTTTGCAGAATGCACAGGCTGCACTGAAGCTTTCTTAAGAACTATAAACCCTAGCATTGAGCAGGTAATTTTTGACACGATTAACTTAGCCTTCCACGATACACTCATGATGGCATCAGGAAAAAGAGCAGAAGAAGCTTTGGAGTCAGCAATAGCAAAGTACAATGGCAGTTATATATTGGTGGTAGAAGGTGGTATACCTACAAAAGATGATGGCATATACCTGCGCATCGGTGCAAATGCAGAAACTGGGCTTCATAGGCTCAAAAGAATATCAAAAGGCGCAAAGTACATACTAAATTTTGGCACATGCTCATCATTTGGCGGTGTGCAAGCAGCATACCCAAACCCCACAGGCGCAAAAGGCGTGCATGATATTTTGGGCTGTGAGGTTGTGAATGTGTCGGGTTGTCCACCAAACGCTGTAAATATGATAGGCACTGTAGTGCACATTTTATTATTTGACAGAGTACCACCGCTTGATTTAAGCTATAGGCCTATTTGGGCATACGGTGGTAGGATTCATGATAACTGCGAGCGTAGAGCGCATTTTGACGCAGGTGAATTTGTCCAAGAATGGGGCGATGAAGGTGCAAAAAAAGGCTGGTGTTTGTACAAAATGGGCTGCAAGGGTCCACTTACGTACAATAACTGTCCAAGGTATAGGTTTAACCAAGGCACAAACTGGCCAGTAGGAGCAGGCCATGGCTGTATTGGATGCTCAGAACCTGATTTTTGGGATACGATGGCACCGTTTGAAGAGCCAAACGATAAAGCAGGCATCAGGATACCAGCATTTGGTGGTGTAGAAGCTACAAGCGATGCAATAGGCGAACTTGTAACCGGTATTACAATTGGTGCAGTAGGCGTACATGCAGCAGGCTCGATCATTAGGGCAAAAGCCGAAAAGAAAAAGAAAGAAGAAGAAAATAACAAAAACAATCAAAACAAATCGGACGAAAATAAGTAAAAGAGGAGGGGTAGAAAATGGCTAAAGTTTCACCAAAAGAATCTAACCAACACTTGGTTGTGGATCCAATAACGCGCATTGAAGGTCATTTACGCATAGAAGTTGATATAAAAAATGGCAAAGTAGCTGACGCATGGAGTTCTGGCACACTATGGCGAGGCATAGAGCCTATACTTCAAGGTAGAGATATTAGAGACGGTGGTTTGCTTGCCCAGCGCATTTGCGGTGTATGCACTTACTCTCACTACGAAGGCAATACTATGGCTACAGAAGTAGCTCTTGGCATAAGACCACCTACAAACGCAAGGCTTATTAGAAACCTTATCAATGCTACTCAGTTTATGCACGACCATATTGTGCATTTTTATGCCCTTCACAGTCTCGATTGGGCAGATGTTGGTGGTGCTTTAAAGGCAGATCCTCAAAAGGCTGCAGATTTAGCCTATGAATTTTCAAAAACACCATATAACGCTTCAGTTTCTCACTACAAAGAAGTTATGGCAAAGTTAGAAAAATTTGTAGCAAGCGGACAATTAGGTCCATTTACAAATGCTTATATGGGCAATCCTTTATATAAAATGCCACCAGAAGCTGACCTTATAATGATCAGCCACTACTTAGATGCATTGCATACACAGGTGATTGTTGCACAGATGCAAGCAATATATGGTGCCAAAAACCCACACCCGCAAAGCTTAGTCATAGGTGGTATATCAAGCGTAATGGATATGCTTGACCCAAACCGATTAGCTGAGTTTCAGTTTAAGCTTGATAGTGTAAAAAATTTTATATACAACGCATATTTACCAGATATTGACATGCTTGCGCATTTCTACAAAGATGAGTTTCAAAAAGGATGGGGTATTGGGAATTACAATTTCTTAAGCTATGGCGGTTTCCCAGAAACAAACGATTGGGAAGCTAAATATAGATACTTACCTCAAGGTGTAGTATATGAGGGAAACCTCAAGATATTTGATCCTACAGTGGACGAGAAATCAATAACAGAAACCGTTGCCCACTCATGGTATGAAGGTCCAAAAGTAGGTTTGTACCCAGGCATTGAAGAAACAATACCTCAGTATACGGGCCTAAACCCAGACAATACAGTTAAAAAAGATGGCAAATACTCTTGGATAAAAGCCCCTCGATACAAAAGAAAAGTTATGGAAGTAGGACCTCTTGCTAGATGGATAGTAGGGTACGCTACAAATCACAAGGACATGAGAAAACGCTTGGATGAATTTTTAAAAAAACACAATGCAAGCTTTGAACAAATGTATTCTACGGTAGGTAGAACCGCCGCAAGAGCTTTAGAGACTGCCTATATCTGCGATGGCGCGTATATGTTTATTAAAGACTTAGTTGCAAACTTAAAACAAGGCGATGAAAGCACATGGACACGCTTTGAGTTCCCAAAAGAAGAAACAAATGCATGTGTGGCACTTGTTGAAGCACCACGAGGCTCTCTAGGACATTTTATTACAATAAAAGGCAGGATAATC
The DNA here is from genome assembly GCA_050253135.1 of Desulfurella sp. GTDB lineage: Bacteria > Campylobacterota_A > Desulfurellia > Desulfurellales > Desulfurellaceae > Desulfurella. Next base: position 7,799 of record JBFWJP010000011.1, read on the forward strand.
AAACACTACCAGGTAGTCGTGCCGTCTACATGGAATGCTTCTCCAAGGGATGAAATTGGTCAAAAAGGAGCATATGAAGCTTCGTTAACCGATTTGCCAGTGCCAAACCCAGACGAACCGCTCGAGATTCTCCGAACCATCCACTCATTTGATCCATGTTTGGCATGCGCTGTGCATTTAATCGATACAGATAGTGGCAAGTTGCGCGAATTTAAAGTCGAGGTGTAATATGGATAATGAAGTAAAGATGCACTATAGGTGGACAGTTGCGCGCAGGCTCATACACTGGACAACGTTCATTTGTATAGCTGTATTGACTTTCACAGGCTTTTATATAGCTGACCCTTTCTGGTTTATATACTCACCAGGTACACGTGAAGCGTATAATACATTTGCTATGGCAGATGTTAGGTTTATCCACTTTACTTTTGGGTTTATATTCATGTTTGCTATTATAATGAGGCTGTATTACGCTTTCTTTTCCAGATACGACGCAGATTGGAAAAGTTTACTGTTTGAGTGGTTTAACATTAAAGAGTGGAAAACCGTTCTTTCTTATTACATAACATTTAAACCCTATGGTGTGCCAATTAAGAGTAAATATAACCCGCTTCAGTCATTATTTTACTTTTTATTTATAGTTGCTTGTATTTTTCAAATTATCTCTGGACTTGTAATGTTTACAATGGGTCAAAATACGATTCGCGGTATGTCTTTTATGCAAAAAGCACTGTACTGGTTTGTAAGCCTAATGGGTGGTTATGCAGACGTGTATAATCTTCATAGATTACTTACATGGTTTTTTATAGTTTTCTTTATAGGGCATGTTTATATGATACTAGCCCATGATGTAGGCGACAAAAAAGGTACAGTATCATCAATGATTTCTGGGTACGAGGCAGAAAAAGAATGAGTTCTATTGCCGTTGTAGGCTTGGGCAATATTCTGCTTGGGGATGAAGGCTTTGGCGTTCATTTAGTAAATGATTTAAAAGTAAAGTACACATTTAGCAATAATGTTAAAATTTTAGATGGAGGAACCGTAGGGTTCCTCCTAATTGAGCATTTTCTAGAAAATGATAAACTCATTTTTGTTGATTGTATAAGGGCTAATGATGAGCCAGGCAGTATATACAAGTTTAATGTAAAACAGCTTCCGCCTAATATTACATTTGTTTCTTCCATACACGAGATTGGGTTAGGCGATATCTTAGGCCATGTAGCCCTTATGGGTTTAGATAAAGAAACAGTAGTAATTGGCATAGAGCCATTATCTGTGTGTCCAAATGATTTAACAACGACGCTCACACCGTTAATGAAAGAAAAAATGCCAAAAGTAGAGCAATTAGTGTTAGAACAAATAAAAGAATTTGGTGGAAGTTATGCATGAGGGGGCAATAGCTCAATCTGTCGTGGATATTTTACGCGACATAAAAGACCAAAACGGGCTATTGAGCATAACTTCCGCTACCCTTAAAGTTGGTGCTGTATCTGGCGTCATGATTGACGCCCTTGAATTTGCGTTTGAAGCCATCAAAAAAGAAGAGGATTTCATTAAAGACGCAACATTAAATATAATAAATGTAAATGTAAAAGCAAAATGCAATATTTGCAATAAAATTTATGAGTTTGACAATACGGACGGTTTAGTTATGATTTGCCCAGATTGTCAAATGCCGCTTACAATCATAAACGGCAAAGAATTAGAAATTGTAGATGTGGAGGGGGAATGAAAAGAATAGTCGTAGAAAAAAAGATACTGGAAAAAAACGACGATATTGCAAATCAAATTAGAAACTTACTGGATAAAAACCGCATTTTTGGCCTCAATGTAATGAGTTCACCTGGTGCTGGCAAAACAACACTAATTGAACAAATAGTCAAAGAATTAAAACCAAAATACAAAATTGCAGCCGTTGATGGCGATTTAGATACTCAAAGAGATGCTTTGCGCATATCTGCGCTTGGCATAGAAGCTGTCCAAATTAATACATCTGGCACATGCCACCTAGATTCTTCAATGATTCAAAAAGCACTTAATGATATATCTCTTGATTTAGATATGCTTATCATAGAAAATGTAGGAAACCTTGTATGTCCTGCAAGTTTTTACTTAGGTACACACAAAAATGCTGTTTTAATAAGTACACCGGAAGGGGACGATAAGGTAAAAAAATACCCTACGATGTTTAATGTAGCAGATGTAGTATTGATAAACAAAATGGATATTGCTCAATTTGTCAATTTTGACATCGAAAAAGTTGAAAATGAAATAAAAGAAGTAAACCCAAACGCATTAATATTCAAAGTTAGTGCATTAAAAAATGAGGGGCTAAAACCATTTATAGATTGGATTGAAACAAATATTAATCTAGTAAAAAATCGATAACTTTTTGATTTTTTCAAAAAAAATGATACAATAACAAAAGTTTTATATCCTTGCTATCTTCAAATGGGAAGATGGCCAAAGTCCAAAAGGAGGTTTGATGTATTACGATTTTCTCTACATTGTCCAACCGAATGTAACAGATGAAGAATTTGATACTATACTTGCAGATGTAGTATCAAGAATCGAAAGCAATGGCGGTAAGATATTAAAAAGCGCCATATGGGGCAAAAAACAACTAGCCTACCCCATAAAAAAATACAGGCAGGGTATTTATGTAAATCTTTTTTATGAAGCACCCACAACAGTCCCAAAACTAATTGAAAGCTTTCTGGCTTTAAAAGACGATATATTAAGGCAGATGACGGTCAAAATGCTAAAAAAGGATATCGCGCGTTTAACGCTAGCTACACAGAAAACAGAAAATACTGGAAAAGAAAGCGAAGTTAATTAGGAGTTAAAGTGTCAAACTTGAATAGAATTTTTCTTATGGGTAACCTTACAAGAGACCCAGAGTTACGCTATACACCTTCCAATGTTGGTGTTGCAACATTTGGGTTAGCTGTAAACTCCAGTATTGGCAAAGATGCTGATGGCAACAGAAAAACCGAAGTGCTGTTTGTCGATGTAATTGCCTTTGGCAAACAAGCAGAAACAATCAATCAATATTGCAAAAAGGGTTCTCCGCTATTTGTTGAGGGCCGATTAAGACTGAGGACCTGGGAAGACAAGGATGGAAACAAGCGTTCAAAGCACGAAGTAGTACTAAGTGGTTTTCAGTTTATTGGACAAGCTAATAATAGTTTAAAAGATGATATTAAGCTACCAGAAGACGATGAAGATGTACCATTTTAAAAAATAAAGGAGTAAAGATGGAAAACAACGACAAAAATAAAAGAAAAAAATCATTCAAATTTTCGAAAAAAAAGGTTTGTTACTTTTGTATAAACAATATTGACGAGATTGACTACAAAAATACTGAAGTTTTGTCACGCTTTATAACCGAAAGGTATAAAATTGTATCACGAAAAGCCAGCGGTGTATGTGCAAAACATGAAAGAAAACTCAGCACAAGCATTAAACGTGCAAGGATTATGGCACTTTTGCCATTTACCATAAACACAAAACTAAAAAGCTGATTAAGCTTTGCAAACTAAAACAAAAGGGGATTTGCTTATGAAGGTTGTTTTACTCGAAGATATAGAGAATTTGGGTCTGGCGGGTGAGATAAAAGAAGTTAAAAGTGGCTATGCACGTAACTTTTTATTTCCTAAGAAACTCGCTCTTGCCGCTACAAAAGAAAATGTAAAACTGATAGAAGAAAAAACCAACAGCATAGTAAAAAGAACTCAAAAAAGATTGCAGGCAGAACAAGCAAAAAAAGAACAACTTGACGGCTTAATAGTTGAGATTAAAGCAAAAGCAGGCGAAGGTGGTAAATTATTTGGTTCAATTGGAGCACCAGATATATACGAAGCTTTAAAAGAAAAACAAATTGAAGTTGATAAAAAGAGCATTAGGCTTGACGAACCCATTAAACAATTAGGAGAATACGAAGTTACAATAGCGCTTTATAGAGATATAAAAGCTACGATTAAAGTAATTGTGCACAGTTTAAATGAAAATTGATACACCTTTTAAATCTATCATTAAGTCCTCTACGATTGAATTACCGAATGCTTATGAGGCAGAAAAAGCTCTGCTTTCTGCCTCATTTTTAGATAACTCAAAAATAGGCCAAGCGTTAGAATATATTACACATGAGCATTTTTACGATAAAAGAAACGCTCTAATTTTTAAAGCAATGTTGTCTTTATACTCACAAGGTATAGGCTTTGATCACATCATTATTGCTAACCATTTAGGTAGCCAACTGGAAACGATTGGCGGTATGGATTACCTTATAGAAGTTACAGAGTACCTACCAAATGTTTCAAATGTCACATATTATGCCAAAATTATTTACCAGAAAAGTATTTTAAGGGAATTAATTTTTGCTTCGCAAGAAATAGCTGATATTTGTTATGCAGATACACTAAACACAGATGAGATTTTAAATCTCGCAGAAAAAAAGATATTTAATATATCAACCAAAAAAACTGAAGGTTATAAATCTCTAAACGATATTGGGGATGAGATCAAAGACTTAATTAGCAACCTAAAAAAAAGAGATACAGTAATTACAGGTCTACCGACAGGTTTCATAGATATGGATAAACTCCTAAATGGTTTCCAAAGAGGCGATCTAATCATATTGGCTGCAAGGCCAAGCATGGGAAAAACTGCCTTTGCTGTAAATATAGCCGCAAATATGGCTACAAGGGCAAATCTCTCCATTGGCATATTCAGTTTAGAGATGACATACAGACAAATTGCAATGAGACTTTTATCTTCTATGAGCAATATCGCCTTTTACAAGATAAAATCTGGTAAATTAAGTGACCAGGAGTGGAATTTAATTGTAAACACTATAGATCGAGCAAGAAATATGCGCATATATATAGATGATTCTTCCCTTATAACGAGTCTTGACATTAGAACAAAGGCAAGAAAACTAAAAATTGAGCGCAATATAGATTTTTTGATTATAGATTATCTACAGTTGATTGAAGGTTTAAAAAGGGAAAATCGTGTTCAAGAGGTATCAGAGATATCAAGATCACTCAAAATATTAGCTAAAGAATTAAACATTCCAATACTTGCACTCTCTCAGCTAAACAGAGGGGTAGAGCAAAGAGACAATAAGCGGCCAATGATGTCTGATTTGAGAGAATCAGGTTCCATTGAGCAAGACGCCGATGTAGTTATGTTTATTTACAGAGATGATGTTTATAACAAAAACCCACAAAAAGATGAAAAACAAACTACAGCCGAAATCAATATAGCAAAACATAGAAATGGACCAACAGGCACAGTCCAGTTATTGTTTCACAAAGATACCACTACATTTAAAAACTTAACGGATAAACAAGAGATAGATACATTTTATAAAGATTACGTAAGTGAATACGAAGAATTCTAAATTTTATGCTAGATTATATATTTATCAAAGGCGCAAAACAGCACAACTTAAAAAATATAGATATTAAAATACCAAAATTTAAAATTGTAAGCTTTGTTGGGCCATCTGGTTCTGGAAAATCTACAGTCGTGTTTGATATCGTTTATGCAGAAGGCCAGCGCAGGTATATTGAGTCGCTATCAGCCTATACACGTCAGTTTTTGGAGAAATTAGAAAAAAGCGAAGTTGACTATATCGAAGGATTATCTCCTTCTATCAGTATTGACCAAAAGCTTTCATCAAACAGTAGGTCCACAGTAGGAACAACAACAGAAATTTACGATTACTCAAGAATTATTTGGGCAAATCTTGCTCAGTACTACTGTTACAATTGTGGACGCAAAATAGAAAAACAAACACCACAAGATATCGTTGATAAAATTTTTGAGATTAAAGGCAAAAAAATACTTATCATGCGCCCTATTGCAATAAATAAAAAAGGAGAATTTTCTCAAGAATTTAGCCTCCTTGCAAAGCAGGGGTTTTTGAGGATTATTGCAGATGGGATCGAATACACGCTTGATGAACCACCAAAGTTAGACAAAAACAAAAAACATACAATATTTCTTGTGGTAGATAGAATCATTGTGGATGAAAACTCAAAAGAACGCATCCAACAATCCGTAGAGCTAGCATTAAAAAACTCAAAAACAATTTATGTAAAAGATATAGATAAAGACAAAGAAGAGGTATATTCTACTGAATTTAGCTGCCCTGTGTGCAATATTAATTACTCACCAAAAAACGCTCAAAGCTTCTCTTTTAACTCTCCTTTAGGTGCATGTCCCGTATGTCACGGTCTGGGTTTTGTAAATAAGTTAAAAGTAGAAGCCTTAATTAATGAAAGCTTGTCGTTAAAAGAAGGTGCAGTAAAACCATTTTCAAAACCTAGATACGCTCAAGCAAACGATTATATAATAAAAAAGTGCAAGCAGTTTGGTATAGATGTTTACATGCCGTTTAAAGATTTAACAAGTCATCAAAAGGATTTTATCCTTTTTGGGAGTGGAGATTTTGACGGCGTTATAGCTATGGTAGAGCGCTTCTTTGAGTCTGATATCTTTTTTGCTAGCCTTAATGCCAATTTGCGCTCAAGTGTAGTATGTCCAGAGTGTAAAGGCTTTAGGTTAAATAAAGAAAGCTTATCTGCTAAAATCAATGGCCTTAATATTATTGAAGTTACTAACCTTCGAATAGATGAAGCGCTAGAATTCTTTAGAAACCTTGAAAAAACCCTCACTCCTACACAAAAACACATTGCAAAAAACCCTCTAAATGAGATAATCAAACGATTGGGTTTTCTTGTGGATCTAAATTTAGATTATTTAACACTCTCGAGAAATACAGCCACTTTATCTGGTGGCGAAGCGCAAAGGGTAAAACTGGCAACCCAAATTGGCACTTCACTAAGCGGTGTAACGTACTGTTTGGACGAGCCCTCCATTGGCTTACACCCAGCAGAAACTGAAAAACTTATAAAGATTTTACAAGAGTTGCGCGATTTAGGTAATACGATTTTAATGGTAGAGCATAATGAGTTTTTAATAAAAAACAGTGATTATATTGTTGATATTGGACCAAAAAGTGGCAATTTTGGTGGAGAAGTTTGCGCATCTGGTACATTAAAAGAAATATTAGACAATGAAAACTCCCTAACAGGTAAGTATTTATCTGGAAAACTCAAAATAGAAATACCAGAAAAAAGAAAAATCAAAGATTTTATCAAACTAAAAAATGTAAATGTCCACAACATAAAAGATTTAAGCATTGATATCCCTCTTGGGTGTCTAGTAGGCGTAAGCGGAGTTTCAGGTAGTGGGAAATCCAGCTTAATTTTTGATTTTCTTTTGCCAAAATTGAAAGAAAAAATCAATATCCAGCAAGCCTTTGATAAAAAAGCTCTAAAAGAAATTGATGATGAACTTCAAAATTTAGCAGATAGCGAAAATCTCGATCCTAATGTATCTGGTGATATTGAAAATTTTAAAGCAATTGAGCGTGTTATTGCCATAAACCAATCGCCAATAGGCAGAACACCTAGGTCAAACCCTGCAACCTATACTTCCGTTTTTACCGATATTAGGGAATTGTTTGCAAATGTTACGCAGGCAAAGATACTGGGGTTTACACCGGCACGTTTTAGTTTTAATGTAGCTGGCGGAAGGTGCGAAAAATGCAAAGGCGAAGGCTACATTAAAGTTGAAATGCAGTTTTTGCCCGATGTGTATGTGCTGTGTGAGGCTTGTGGAGGCAAAAGATACAACGAATCAACTCTATCTGTTTACTACAAAGATAAAAATATAGCTGATGTACTAAATATGAGCGTAGATGAAGCATATGAGTTTTTTAGTAATGTTCCAAAAATAAAAAATAAATTGAGTGTTTTAAGAGATATTGGTTTGGGTTACATTAAATTAGGTCAAAATGCAACAACATTATCTGGCGGTGAAGCCCAGCGCATCAAATTAGCAAAAGAGTTAATAATACAACAAAACAAAAAAACTCTTTATTTATTTGACGAACCATCGCGCGGTTTGCACCCAGACGATATAAAAAAATTACTGCAAGTAATAAATAGGTTAATAGATAATGGTCACAGCGTAATTATTATTGAGCATGACTTAGATATACTAAAAAGCGCTGACTATATCATTGACATGGGCACAGGTGGTGGAGATAAAGGTGGCAAAGTTGTGGCTTTTGGCACACCACAAGATATTGCAAAAAACCTCACATCGCTTACTGGAAAGTATTTAAAAGAAAAATTGGAGGAGCTAAATGTATTTAATAGGCGTCATAGGATCTCAAAAAGCCACTGAAAAAGCCAAAAAACTCGCTTATGAGGTAGGAAAACTCATAGCTTTAAATAATTTTGTGCTTGTATGCGGTGGATTAGAAGGTGTTATGGAAGCTGCAAGTAAAGGCGCTTTTGAACACGGTGGTCTAACTGTGGGCATTTTACCAGATAAAAATAAACAAAATGCAAACCCATACATTAAAATCCCTATAGCCTCAGGTATGGGCTATGCAAGAAACTTCTGTATTGTACAAAGTGCAGATTGTTTAATTGCCATAGAAGGAAGCTTTGGCACACTAAATGAAATCTCTGCTGCACTTAACCTTCAAAAAATAGTCATTGGCCTTGAGTGTTCGTGGAACATTGAAGGCATGAAGTTTGCACAAACCCCACAAGAAGCACTCGAGTTAGCTAAAAAATTTATTTTTAGTTAATTATAAACCATTGACATAATTAATAACAGTTATATAATGTAATTAGTTTACAAATTATAAGGGGGGGGATTGATATGGGTATTTTGCCTTTGTTTTTAGTAGTTTTATATATATTAGTATGTTCAGTATTTTACTACTTTAATCAAAGTATGATTTTTTTGGTTTTTTGCTTGCTTTCTTTAGGTTTTTTGGTTTTGTTTGGTATCCTGCAAAAACAAAATTTATTAAAACAAATAAAAATTGAGTCATACAACTTAAAAAATGCCTTTTTAAAAAACGAGCGTATAAACTTAACTAAC
>JBFWJP010000012.1:0-16688 GCA_050253135.1 Desulfurella sp.
TTCTAATTTTTATGGAGTTTGGTATTTAAAGTCTATATTGCTCTTAAGAGGGGATATAGTGTTTGGTGTTTTGACAATAAATGTTTTAAATTTTGTTAGAGATATTTAAAGCTTGTTTTGAGCCTCAATCAATTTTGCCGATGTAATATCATACCTTGACTGTGCATCGTCAACATCAACCAAAGTGGCTTCACCTGCCTTATAAAGCTTTTTTGCGAGCAGTAGATCTTCATAAGCGGATTTTTTTTCCATTTTGGTGAGATTAATTTGATCTAAAGCAGATAGCACATCAAAGTAGCTTTGCGCAATATTGTAAATAAGCTGGCTGCTTGCATCTTTAAATTTATACTCACCCATTTTAGCTTTTGTGTTTAGCTCTTTGTACATAGCAAAGCTAGATAGGTTAAATAAATACTGCTGAGCATTTAAAGAGTAGGTATTTGACATATAATTTTTATAGTAGTATGGACCCATTAGGAAGTCGTATTTAGATCTGTTTGCGCTGAAGGATATTTGAGGCAAAAGGTACGATAAACCCTGCATTTTGTAGGTTTGTGAAGCTTTATATTCAAAGCCTTGCGATAAATAGCCAGGATTGTAGCCAACTGCCATATCGTATGCTTGAAGAAGGTCAATTGCAGAAGAATTTTGTAAAAATACTCCAAAAAATAAAACCAAGACCAAAAAACCATAAAGAACTTTTTTTCTCACTCTCAACACTTTTTAAAGACCACCTCTTATTTTAAAGTCAATCTGTCAACTAAACCGGATAAGATTGTACTATAGGCAAAATTTTATGTCAACAGATTTTTAAAAAACAACTGCCGTCAAAAACTAAGCAGTCCTTATTACTACTATCTAGCAAAGGATTACCTCAAGTAGTTTTTTTACATTTTCTTTCCAGGTGAGGTAGTGCATCCCTTCCGATTTTGGATGTTTGTTTTCTTTGTATAAGCTGTACCATTCTTCTACGGCTTTGGCTAATGTATGCGGATCTGTATCGTTTTCAAAATAATAGGCATGATCTGAGGCTACTTCTTTATATACAGGTATATCACGAGCTATAATGGGTAGTTTGTGTTTTGCTGCTTCAATTAGCGGCAGTCCAAAGCCTTCACCTTCTGATGCCATAATAAAGCAATTGGAAGCTTCATATATCCTCTCAAGGTATTCATCAGATATACCAGAAAGCCAAAACAATCGATCGTTTAATTCTGGGTGTCTATTTATCAACTCTATTGTTGATTCTACCATCCATCCTTGTTTGCCCACAATAACTAAAACAACATCGTAATCCTTTTGCCATAGCATATCAAAAGCTTTTATTGTCTGAAGGTATCCTTTCCTTGGCTCGATGGTACCTACCATTAGAAAGCTTATTTTTGATTTTAAAAGCTTTAAAAACTTTTCGTAATTTTTTGGCAAACCCTTTGTAGGCACGGATTGATTTATATCTGCTCCAAGGTGGATGTAGCTTATTTGTAGATTTTTTCTAAGTTTGTCATTTACCATAAGATACGATTTCAATTCTTCGGCTACAGAATTTGATATGCATATAAGGTTATCTGCTACAGAAGAAATTACATCTATCCAGTGTTCATGAGTTGCTTTTGCGCCTTCTGGAAAACAATCTGGTCTTAAAATAGGCAATATATCATATACAAGAAAGCTTATACTGACATTTTTTGCTTTCATTTGTTTATAAACACCTGCTTTGTGAGCTTCTACTACAAAAGATCCTGCTAAATCCGGCGCATAAAATATATCGTCTTCATAGTAATCAATGGCTTCGTCGTATAAACCTATTTTGCCCAATCCCAGTAGATTAGATGTAAATCTTTTTGCATACCTATAATGCCAATATCCACCTTCATCTGTAAGATAAATTGGCTCTACTCTGTACCCATTTGGTGGATTATTAAGAAGCTCCATTAGCTGGGCTCTTACCACTCTTTGTATACCCGTTCTAAGGTCAGTTCTTGATATTGCGCTTACATCTACAAACAGCTGTTTTAACCTGGGCATTGGGTTTGCGTTTTTAGATATGGAGTTTGCTATATTTACAAGCTCTATTTCAAGTTTTTCATTGTCTAAACTAATATCTATGAGTTTGGATACCTTTTGTATTAGCTCACGTTTATCTGGTGTTTTATAAGTATTTTCTATGGCTTCTTTGTACTTTATAGCTATTTTTTCTGGAAGACAGTATTTTTCTATGTAATTTTTTGCTTTTGAGCTTATCTTTTCCCGTTTGTCTTTGTCTGAGTATAAATCTTCCATTGCTTTTAGCAGGTCTTTATCTTCAAAATCGTCTTCTAACATATAAACTGTATCTTTTGGAAGTTCTGCCATAGAGCCGTTTGCATTTACAATAGTTGGTATACCGTATGCCATGCAATCTAAGATAGCCCTTGAGGTTTCACCTCTTGAGTTTTTCCTTAGCTGCACGGCTATATCACAAGAATTTAGATAAAGTCTATAGGTTTCATCATCTGTCCAGCCTGTAATTGTTACTTTATTTTTGAGATTGGTTTGGTTGATTGTATCTAGTAGGTTTTGTCCATATTCCTTCTCGTAGTTCTCACCTACAAACACAAGCTTTACATTGTCTAACTTTGATAAACTTGATTTTATAAAAGCATTTAAAACTCTGTGATTTTGTTTTGTTGGATATAGTATACCAAAAGAGCAGATCAAGAAACAATTTTCTGAAATGTTTAGTTTTTGCCTACATTGGGCTTTATTAAGGTTTTCTTGTGGTTTTCTTAAATGAGTTATCACATACCAATCTTCGTTATTGACTTTACTGTAAAATTCTTTTGTTAAATTTTTTGAAAATTTAGAGTGAACTATTATACCCCGCGCGCTTTGTAGTATATTTAAATTAGATGGATATCTCCATGTGGTTTCTTCTACACCTTTTTCTTTTAGAAACTTTAAGGCGCTGTAACCGTGGGATCTATATAATTCTTTGAATAGGAAATTACTATTTTGATTACAATGCATCCAACCAGCTAAACCAGACAAGTAAAAATCATGTAAAACAACCACTCCAGGGTAGTCTTCTAAAAGAGACAGCATATGCTTGTGAAATTCACTGTTACCTATGTGATATAAGATCCTATCATAGCTATTGGCATTAGTTTTAAAATATTCTACATCTCTTATGGGCAGATTTTTAGATATCCATTTATCTGTAACATTTTCTTGATCTACTATTACTTCTATGTCGTAATATTTTGAAAGGTAAGGCAAAAGCTCACTTGAGTAAAAAGATATACCGCTTTTTTCTGGAGGCAGAGGTGATATATAAGCTAACTTTGGTTTTTTATTTTCTATATGATGGGTTGCTTGTAATGCGAAAATATTTTTTTTATGAAGATTTTCAAAAGCTTCTATAGCAATTTTTGCACTTTTATCACCAAAAAACTCTTTTTCGTTTTCTGATATGTTTACAATTTTGCTATCATCAATATTTAAATAATCAACAGCTTCTTTTTTAGAGGATTCTAAAAATGACAAGATTAAATCAGCTTTCTTTAAGTATTTTATCTTTTTAAAATACCATTTTTTGAAGTTTGGAGGAATATCCTTATACTGTTTATTAATAAGCGGCGCCAAATCGTAAAGTGCAACAGATGTAGGAATGCTGTTCGAAAATAGCCCTATCGAAGTTACCACATCATCAGCAAAACCCTCAAAGAGCGATGATATATGAACTACATCAGGCTTTATATCTAATATCACATATTCTCTTATTAATTCTGCTGTCTTTGAGCGCCAAATATTTTCTGGGTTAATTTGCGCTACTGGTGTTGGGATAAAAAATGTGATTATGTTTTTCTCTGGCAAAAGGTCTTTGAACTCTTCTTTGATACGCTCTATGGTGTCTAAAAATCCACCATTTAGAAGTAAATATATATCATGATTTTTTGCATTCTTTGCTATAGCTTTAGCAAAAGACATAGAGTATCTACCAATACCACGAAAAGAGTTTTCTCCCTGGCATGATTGAATATCAATCAAGATTTTCATACTTTTTCCTCTCTTCAATGGCTTTTTTTAGCTCATCGTAGACTTTTCTGGCTGTAGAACTTAGATTTGAATTTTCTATTTGCGTAGAATTATCATCATAAGGAATTGTCTTATTATCTTCTCCAGCTTCTTTTAATCTATCTTGCAAGCCGGGAAATGGCTTTAGACAAACTTTTACAAGAGATTTCAATTTTGGATTTTTATCTAAGTATTCTTTTGTTTTGGTTATGGTTTTTATTGTAACCCTTCTTGGCCTGCTTTCAGGTGCAAATGTAATCCAGGATATAGCACCCGTTTTAAACCACCTAGCAAACCTGCCAAGAAGCCTAAGAGGGTAGGTTATTTTCCAGGATTTACTGTTTAAAAGGCTATTATACAATGTAAATAATTCTATGATTTTATTTTCTGCTTCTGTTAGTTGATTTTCTAACTCTATGGCTCTTTTTTCTGCTACTATGGCTCTATTTTCTGCTTCTAAAGCTTTATTTTCGATATTCAAGATATGATTTTGAAACTTTTCTGAAAGGCTTTCTAATGTAATACCGTATTCTTTTGAAAAAACCTCATTAAACAGGGTTGTAATTTCAGTACTTGCGTCCTTTTGGGCTATAATGGCATAGTCTGGACTTGATGAATACAACACCTGCAACAGATTAATAGAATCTAAATTTTTTATATTCTTATCTTCTTGTAAGCGAAGTATCTTAGCTCTTGCAAAACCATAATACTCTGTCAAAAAAAGTAGCAAAAGCGGCGGCAGTGGTCTTATATGTGTAGGGTCTAACCAAAAATTTACGCTTGCAACCCTAATATTTTCTGGATTAGGGGTCTCCAATATCAGCAAGCCTCCTGGTTTTAAAACGCGCAAAGCTTCTTTTATTAAATTTTGCAGTACATCAAACGGCAAATGCTCTGCAATGTGAAAACCAGAGACCACAACAAAGCTCTCATCGGGTGATTTTTGAAGAAACCCTAAAGCATCAGCGTGGATTGCATTTAAGTTCAAGATTTTACAAGCCTTTAGCATATCTTCATCAATATCAACACCTAAGCCGAAAAAGCCGTTTTCGTTAACTAACTCTATCCATTCCCCACGCCCACATCCTAAATCGAGAACTTTTAATTCTTCTGCTTTATAAATATTTTTAAATGGCTCTATAAAAGGTAGGTATACTGTGAGTTTGTCTTTAATAGTCTTTCTTGAGCCCCTATATTTATCTTCAAATGCTCTATAAAAATTATCCTGCATCTTTACTTACATCACAGTTACACGAATTTATCAAATTTCGCACTTGTTTGCAACCGTACTATAACCTTTGGAGAAAAATCAAACTTATACAGTGCCAAATTTGGGCTATAATAAGGATCTCCAAAAACTAAAATTTCTTTCCAATTCTTAATAAACATTTCTTTTTCTCTATTAAACCTCAGTTTTTTTTCAAAAGTGTCATCGATGCCCCTAGTTTTAAACTCAAAATGATAGGCTTTAGCAAACGGCGTAAAAACGATTAAATAATTTTTTTGCCTAACTTTTAAACAAAAATCTATATCGTTAAAGGCAACTTGGTAGCGCTCATCAAACCCGCCAACCTGAATAAATACAGATTTTTTTGTCATTAAGCAAGCACCTGTTACAGCAGAAACATTATGCACAATTTTTAATCTCATAAAATAGCCGTCTGATTTATCGGGAAAGTGCCTATGTGAGTGATCAGCTGCTCCACCTAACCCAACTATAACGCCTGCATGCTGGATAGTGTTATCTGGGTAAAAAAGTTTTGCGCCTACTGCACCTACATCGTTTCTTTGAATGAACATAAGCATTTCTTCTAACCAATTATTGTTTATCACTTCAATATCATTATTTAAAAACAGCAAAATATCGCCTGTTGAATATAAAACTGCAAAATTATTAATTGCAGAGTAATTAAATGGTTTATTCCATTCTATAACCTTTATAAAACTGTATCTGTTTTTTATAAAATGATAATACTCAAATGTTGTTTTATCTGTAGAATTATTTTCTACAATAATAATTTCATAATTTTTGTAAGTAGATTTTAATATTGAGTTTATGCACTTTTCTAAATCCTCTTTGTGATCTTTGTTGGGGATTATTATGGATATTTTTGGCATATCTAAAATATCGTAGTTTATCTTATAAAATCCCGGTCTGTCTAAGTTTTCAACAGTACCTTTTAGGCCTATTCTTTCTAAATGTTCGCTTAAAGCTTTTCTTGCAACATCAATCGAGTTAGGTTTTGTATTTGGGCTTTTTATATATCGTGCATGGTATAAAACTTTAGGAATATGTATAATTTTTTTTGCTTTTTCTGTGCATCTCAAAATGAGATCATAATCCCACGCTTCTTCAAAATCTTTTCTAATATAGCCAATCTCATCAAGCAGCTGTTTTTTAATAACGCTTAAGTGAGAAATAAAATTACAGCTTCTAAGCAAATCTGGGCTAAAATCAGGTTTAAAGTAAGGATTAAACCTTTTTTTAGCATTTTTGGAGATTTTATCTTCATCAGAATATATAAATTTAATATCAGAATTTTCGTTTACTGCCTTTACGATTTCAAATAGGGCAAAAGGGGCTAATGTGTCATAATGATCTACAAAAGCTATATATTCTCCTGTTGCAAGTCTTATTGCTTCGTTTATGCTATCTGTAATGCTTTTATTTTCGTTTAAAAAATTTACTACAATTCTTTCATCATTTTTTGAGAACTTTTCAAGTATATGCAGTGTAGTTTTTTTAGTTGAACTATCAGCTATGCATAACTGCCAGTTTGGGTATGTTTGATTTAAAACCGAAGTTAGCATATCGCGTAAAATTTTTGTAGGCGTGTTGAAAGTTGCCACTACGATAGAGATTTTAGGATTGTATGCGAATTTGTGAGTTCTTTGTTTGATTAGTTCTTCATTGTTTGGCTCAAATTTTTTTATCCATAGTGCATAAGGCTGTATTAACTCAAACCTTTCTAAAATTTTGATTACAAAAGCCTTTACTCCATAACTTTTTAGATATTTAGCGGCTTTTTTAAAATCATCTTTTTTAAAAACCATTACTGCTTTTTAAATATTCTTCAAACTTTGGATCATGATTAACCACATAATACGCGCCATGATTCGTTAAATGATTGGTATCCAAATATAGAGGGTAACCATCTTTATCTAAAATTACACATGGCTTGTTATCTATGCACATATATTTAGCTGGATTTATTAATGTAAATTTATAATGTTTTTGTGCTTCTTCAAATGCTTTAAAAACAGGTTTTTGCCTTTGCAGATAATCAGCGTATGTTGGAGCTTTAATTTTTCTTGTTGGAATATTGCGCAAAATATAGAGTTT
The DNA here is from genome assembly GCA_050253135.1 of Desulfurella sp. Classification (GTDB taxonomy): domain Bacteria; phylum Campylobacterota_A; class Desulfurellia; order Desulfurellales; family Desulfurellaceae; genus Desulfurella. Next base: position 7,397 of record JBFWJP010000012.1, read on the forward strand.
CGATAATGTTTCTGGCACATTCCAACCTATTTCTGGCACATCGGAGACAACATAAACTTTAATATGCATATCGTTAAAAATTTTTAGCGTTCTTATTAAACCTCTTTCAAGCACTTCTGTATTATGTGCTATATCGTTGTGAGTTTTGGAGTCTTTGTCCCATAATGATAAAGATTCTTCTGGATTATCAACAAATTTTCCATCTTTATAAATGTAGCCATAACCATTTGCGTAAATTCCCCATCGAGCTACCAAAAATACTTTTTTAATGTGAGGATGTTCTTTAATTAAATCTAAATATTTTGCTTTTACCTGTGATAATGTATCATCACCACCCCAATTAACACCAAATAGGGGTGGGTTACCACTTGCTGCTAAAAGTTTACCCTTTATATGAAGCTTTTTTGCCAACTCATCAAATCCTGGAGATATCGCATCCGCATGAGAATCTCCCATTACTACAAAAGTATAATGAGGTGCACTTTTATCACCAAGTGTTGGGTATTTGTCCCATGCTACTTCATTTGGTTTTAAATCCATATATTTAGAATCTTCAAGATTTTTGTCTATAGGAGCATTTATAATTTTTTGAAGCTCTTTTGGGTATCTATTGGGTAAACCATCATGATACTCTAAATAATATCCAAACGAAGCAATAGCAACCATAACGACAAAAATAGGAATAAAAAGTTTTTTTGGGTTAGATTTAAAATCTTTCATCCTTACGGGTGTTTCTATAAATCTGTAAGAAAGGTACGACAAAATAAATGTCAACAATAACGCGACTATCAACAAAATATCATCTGTGCTTTGAGTCAGTACTGGAGCAAAGTATCTATAAGCAGATAGAATTGGCCAGTGCCACAAATAAAGCGAGTATGACAAAAGGCCTACAAACACAAAGCTTTTTGTGGAAAGTAATTTTTTTACACAGTTATCAGAAAATGTATTAGCATAAATAACCATTAAAGCACCAATAGTTGGCAAAAGTGCAGCATATCCTGGGAATGGTGTGGTTTTTTTGTACAAAAAAACTGCTATTAAAATACATACTAACCCAAACCATGCTAAAACCTTACCCACAACATTACTATTTAGCTTTGGGAAAGCTCCAAGCGCCAATAACCCACCAAAGGCAAATTCCCAGATCCTTGTAAAAAATAGATAAAAATCAGCTTCTGGATCAACTTTTAAAAGATAGATATTTAAAATAAAAGAAGCTACCAATGCAATACTAACCCATAATACATAGCGTTTTTTAAGCCATTTTGTGATAATTACCAAGAAAGCTGGGTAAAATAAATAGTACTGCTCTTCAACGCCCAAAGACCATGTATGAATAAGAGGCAAAGAATCCACACCTGGGGCAAAGTACCCACCTTTTAACCTCATAAAATAAATATTTGACAAATAAAAAACGGTAAACATTGAAGAAAAGCCCAAAGTTTTGTAATTATCAGGCAATAGATAAAAATAGCCAAATATAAAGGTAGCTATAATAAGCGTAAATAATGCGGGGAATAGTCTTTTTACTCTCCTAATGTAAAAATTTATAAAAGTAAATTTGTCTTTATTAAGTTCGTTAACGGTTATAGATGTAATTAAATAACCAGAAATCACAAAAAAAATATCAACACCAATGTATCCACCAGAAAATATAGCCAAATTAGCATGATACAAAATGACAGCCAATACAGCTATGGCTCTTAGGCCATCTACATCGGGCCTATATTGAGTTGAGCTTGAAATATTGGGATTTTTATCTAGCTTCACAATCAAGTACCTTTTATTCTTTTTAAATCGCTTTCTGCCATTATTCTTACCAGTTCCTCAAATGTCGTCTCTGCCTGCCAATTTAACTTTTCTTTGGCTTTTTTGGAGTTGCCTATTAGTACATCTACTTCGGAAGGTCTATAAAAATCTTTCGAAACTTCCACCAATACTTTGCCTGTTTTTTTATCTATACCTTTTGAGTTTATACCCTCACCAGACCACTCTATATTAAAACCTGCTATCTCAAAAGCTTTTTCTACAAACTCTCTTATAGTATGGGTGTGGCCTGTTGCAAGCACGTAATCATCTGGCTTATCCTGCTGCAGCATTAAATACATTCCATATACATACTCTGGAGCATAACCCCAATCGCGCTTTGAGTCTAAATTGCCCAATATCAGCTTGTCTTGCAAGCCGTATTTTATTCTTGCAATGGCATATGTGGTTTTTCTTGTTACAAACTCTAAACCCCTTAGCTCTGATTCGTGATTAAACAAGATGCCGCAGGCTGTAAACATACTGTAGGCTTCTCTATAGTTTACGCTTATGTAGTGGGCAAAGACTTTTGATACTGCATAAGGGCTCCTTGGATAAAACGGTGTTGTTTCTGATTGGGGCATTTCTCTTACTTTCCCAAACATCTCGGAGGTAGATGCTTGATAGAATTTTGCATCGGGCTTTATGTCTCTTAGCGCTTCTAACAGCCTAAGCACACCTATTGCATCTATATCTGCTGTTAATATTGGCTGTTCAAACGATACACCTACAAAGCTCTGCGCTGCCAGATTGTACACTTCATCGGGCATAATTTTCGATATTACATGGCGTATATTGGTTAATTCTAATAAATCCATGTATACAATTTCTATCTCCTGCTCTATACCAAGCTCTTTTAGTCGCCAATTGCCAGAGTCACCGCTGCGCCTATCTGCACCGTAGACTTTATATCCTTTTTCTAAGAGTAATTTGGCTAAGTACGCACCATCTTGGCCTCTAATACCTGTAATTAAAGCTTTCTTCATTAAGTGCCTCCATTTTTATTTTTTAAATCATTGTATAAAGTTAGTATTTTGTCTATTAATTGGTTTGCAGAATCATTCCATGAAGTAGATTTAATAGCTTGGTTTTTGCTAATTTTAGGCTTTACTTGATTTATCGCATCAATTAAGCTATTGATGTTTGAGAGACTAAAATATGTAGGGTATGCACCACCTATTTCTCTAAAAACCTCAATATTGCTTGCAATCACAGGCACATTATAATACATTGCCTCCACTAAAGGCAAACCGAAACCTTCTATGCTAGAGGCTACAATTACCGCAGCAGCATTTTTATATAAATAAGAAAGATTTTCATCATTTAAAAAATTAAACATAAAAAGATTTTTATTAAAGTGTTTTGATGATTTAATCCTTTTTAGCGTATTTTCGCACAACCAACCTATCCTTCCTACTATGATAAGTTTTTTTGATAAATCCTTTTCCCATATCTTTTCAAAAGCATTTAATACAAAATCGTGGTTTTTTCTTGGCTCAAGTGTGCCAACCATTAAAAATACTTTAGAGTCTTTTACGATTAACTCAAGCTGTTGAGCGTGGTTGTTTGATTGATTTAGCGGTTTTATATCACTACCTAAACTGAAAACAGCAATTGGTTTTTTTGATATATTAGGAAATTCTTTTTCACTCAAATTTTTTATCTGATTCACATTTGCCTTAGATGTGGTTATTATTGCATCATAAATATCCGTTTGACTAAAGTACTTTTTAAATTTTTTTGGCGTTTGGTCCCTATAGTAATGCGGAAACAATAAAGGTATAATATCGTAAACTAAAAGAAAAAATAAAACCTCATATTTTTGTTTGTAAGATTTCATTGCATCAATAACGCCCAATTCCCAAAACACATCGATAGACAATATGATATCATCCTTTTGCGCTGTTATCGGTGCAGATTGAATCGAAGGTTTTGTAAACAATAAAAAAAATTTTCCGTATAAATTTTTTGCAAAAAAATATACTTTTGATGGAAGCAGTTTAGATAACAAAACTTTAACTTTTAAAACTGTTTGGTTTGGCTTTTTATTTAATAAATCATCCTTTGAAATAGCTATAAATTGACCTTCTTTTAAAATCACAGGGACACATTTTATGCCATAGAGCTGCTCTAAATTATCTATACGGGCTATTATGTTTCTTACAACCCTTTGTATGCCGGTATTTAAACCTGTATAATAAGTAGCAGTGCAATCTATAAAGATGCTTTTTGGCTTTTTTAACCCATTACCCATTAAAAACTCAAACTATAAAACCTAAATGGATATTAACAAAAAGTACAGAGTTTGTAAAGCTGTAGTATCCAAAATGTTTGTAAGATAAGTACATAAAGGCATAAATCACTTATAAATAAAACTAATTGTCAATGTTATTTACTGTGAATTATCAAAAACCATTTACAAACAAATCAAACCTATATATAATGCTTTCCTAGTATGATTAAAGCGGTGCTTTCGTGACTCAAAAATTACGATCCATCAAAGAAAGCTTTGCAATACCTATCCAGTATAGGCATTTAATATGGATCTTGGCATTAAAAGAGCTTAAGATTCGATACAGGGGTTCTGCGTTTGGCTTTTTTTGGTCTATTTTAAACCCGCTACTGTTGCTTTTAATATATGTCTTTGTATTTACCGTTATATTTAAAGCATCTGCTAAAGCCTACCCCGTTTATTTGTTTGTGGGGCTATTGCCGTGGAACTGGTTTGCTGGTTCAATAAATGAAGCTACTATGTCTATAGTAAGCTCTGGAGCATTTGTAAATAAATCCACGCTGCCTTCCGAGATACTTATAATGGTAAAAGTATTGTCTAATTTTATAAACTATGCTTTATCTTTGCCTGTACTGTTTTTATTTATAATTATTTTTGGTGTCTCTGTTGGACTACCTTTGATTGTGTTTCCTGTAATTGTTATTATACAGTTTTTTATTACTTGTGGTATAGGCTTTTTTGTAGCTACATGGGAAGTATATTATAGAGATATGCAGCATATTGTGATGAATTTACTGCAGTTTTTATTCTTTGGTATGCCAATTATGTATTTTGAGCAGCAATTGCCACTCAAAGCCCAAAAATTAATCTTTTTAAACCCACTTGCATATTTAATAAAATCCTACCAGAGCATTTTTTACTATAACTGGTTTCCAAAACCTTTTTATCTGGCTTTGCTTGCGCTTGTAGCTGTTGTTGTGTATGTTTTAGGATTTTTGTACTTTAGAGCTCACAAAGAGGAGTTTCCAGAATTAGTATGAGTGCGTATGCTGTAGAGGTTATAAATCTTACAAAGCGGTTTAAGGTAGTTGAGTATAATCCTACCTCTATAAAAACTAAATTTGTAGGTTTTATAAAAAGCGGTTTTAAAAGAAAAAAAAGACCAACAATCACAGTTTTAGATGATATATCGTTTGCAATAGAAAAATCCACAACATTTGGTATAATGGGCAGAAATGGTGCTGGAAAAAGTACGCTTTTAAAGCTAATATGTGGCATTATCATGCCAACTAGCGGTACCATTATAAGGGATGGTAAAATTGTCCCGCTTTTAGAGCTTGGCGCTGGTTTTCACCCAGAACTTACCGCAAAAGAAAATATACTAATAAACGGACTCATGCTTGGGTTATCTAAAAAAGAGATAGAGGCAAAATACGATGAAATCTTAGACTTTGCAGAGCTTTCCCATGTGGCAAATGAGCCTTTGCGCACATTTTCATCTGGTATGTATATTAGACTCGCTTTTTCTGTAGCTATAAATATAAACCCAGATATAGTTATATTAGATGAAATAATGGGTGTAGGTGATCAGTCTTTTCAGAAAAAAAGCTCAGAAAAAATCTTAGAGTTCCAAAAAAAAGGCAAAACGCTAATTATAGTAAGTCATGACCCTACTTTAGTTGAAAAAATTTGCGATCAAGCTATGCTAATAGAAAAAGGCAAGATTGTAGAATTAGGAAACCCATCAAGTGTAGCCAAAGCCTACACTGCTCTATCAAGCTAAATAAAGTTCAAAGGAAATCTCTTGAAAGCAATATTTTTTCGCAATTTTCACTTAAATGTCTTAAATGTCTAATATTTGACATAAAGTGCTATATGATATAATATCTTTGAGAAAAAGTTAGTAGAAGTTTTTATGCAAAAAAATTTTTTTATTAAATGCTCATTTTTTAAAAATCTTGAACTTCCATCACTTGATTATTTTAGCAAAAAGTTTATTTTAGTTAGCGCAATTTTGCTTACAATAGGACTTACAAACTCCATAGCCATTACATACATTGCTCTAACAATAGGGTTTGTGGGTTTATTAACAGCAGCTGCATCCAAAACTTTTAAATTCAAAAGAAACGATTTACCCATAGGCCTTTTGTTTATACAAAACCTTTTGTCTGTCTTTGGCATAGATATTAAAAACAGCTTTACCAACCTAAACCCCATTCGTTTATTCTTGCCTTATTTTATATTAAGCAGGTTAAGCGAAAAACACAAAGCTATTGTAAACTTATTGAGCTTAGTAACAATTTTTACCTCAATATGCATTTTTATAAATGCTTTTTTTGGCCATCAAATAATTGATTTATTTTCTCAGCATATTCATTTTTATTTTCCCCCGCTAAAGGCAACAAGTTTATGGTCAACAAGCGCTCAAGCTACTGGATCTATTATAATGATGCTTGCTTTGGTATTTATAACCTTGAGTTTTTATTATAAAAGCTTTATTTACTATATAAGCGCTTTATTTAGTTTTTTGTCATTGTTTTTGATCCAGGAAAGATCCGCAATATTAGGCTTTTTCATTGGGGTTATGCTGATACCAATTTTTTTAAAAAAATTCAAAAAAAAGCATTTTGTATTTTATTACAGTGCGGTTGTTTTGGTTTTCGTGATTATGTTACAAGTAAACTTTGTTAAAAAAAATATAAACCAAGCAATAAAATACAGCTCAAACACCAGCATATTATTAAGATTTGCTCAGTGGGATGCTGCTTTAAAAGCCATGCCCAAGCAAGACTTAAAAACTATACTTTTTGGCTTTGGCTTAAATAATGCAGATAAATCAATATTACCATACAAAATCTCAAGTTTTAAAAGCATATGCGATAAATACTCACTGAATTGCAGCCCGTACACAAAACTAAACGGCACTGGCTACATGGATAGTCTTTACTTTCAAACACTCATAGACTACGGGATAATTGGCGAATTGCTACTTTTTGCATCAATTTTTATAATACTAAAGAATAACTTAACCGCAAAACCTATCTCTAAATTTTCCACTGCTTTTAATAAAGCAACGACGGTAGCATTTGTATCTTTTTTAGTTTCTTCTTTGTTTTTTAGCGCATTTTTGTATATTGATTTTGTATATTTTTTGATGTATTTACTTGGTCTTAATGAATCCATCAAAATCTGGGATTCTTCCGACATAATAAACAAACTTAAATATATGTAATACAGCTAATTCCTTTTAATCTTCCAATGCAAAGCTATTTATGCCCAACATAAACGATAAAAATATGCTAACCTGCGCGCTTCCAAGAAGATTATCAAAACCACTTGCTACATAAAAAGCAATAAGACCTAAGCTCATACCAATTAAAATACTTTTCTTTTCATCTTTTGCATATTTGATAGCTTTTATGTTGTTTATTAAAAGCATTAAAAAAGCGGTTAAAATTAATAAAAGCCCAACAAGACCTGCACTCATTAAAATGTTTATATAATAATTATCAATAACTGTAGAAATATTTGCATTGGGATTTATATGGTACTTATTTGCCAACTGTTTATAAATCAAAACGGTATCATCATGAACAATTTTGCTGGCATAGCCAGGACCATAGCCAGTGAGTTTTCTGGTTATACTTGAGTGGTTAAATATATCAAACGAAGCTTTAATCATTGCAAAACGAATTACAATATCTGGATCCTTCGTAAAATGAAGCGTATAGTGTAGTCTATTTTTTACAAAGCTAGTCTGGCTTAGTCCAACTGCCAATATTACACCAATAAGGTAAATTAACCATATTTTTTTGCTTCTAACAAAAAATGGTATAAACAAAACGCCAATAAGCAAACCCAGCCAATCTTGTCGCTCTTGCGTTAAAACTACAGCAATTAAAGCAAGAATTGATGTTACTATGTAAAGCTTTCTTTTTGAAAAAAAACCTAGCGCCCCAAAGAAAAATGTCGAAACAAGCATAATTGCGCCAATATAGGATGGAAAACCAGAAAATCCCTCTGGAGCGCATTCTTTGCTAGGGTATGAAAAATGCAAGTGTGATAAACCTACACTGAAAATATCAGCAGGCTTTATGCAAAAAAATGCGTTAAAATATACACCAAAAGCACTAATAATAATAAAAACAGCCAATACTTTGATAACTGTTTGATAATTTTCTTTTATGCGTGATACAATCCAGTATGGAGCAAAATGCCAAATATAGTGAAAGTTCATTAAACTGTGCAGTGGGTTTAGTGAAAATATACTTGACCATAAATAGGTAGCAGAAAACAAAGCGGGCGGAACATCACTTCGTTTAAACCTAAACTGTCTGCCAACAATCATTAATATCAAACCTATAAGCCCTACACTTATAGCTAAGCTGTCTGCAGCAATGGATGTAGCAACAAATACAGCAAACATAAGAGCGCTAATGTACAGCAATTGATAAGATAGTTTTTTTGCATCAATACTCATCAGTATGCTCCTTTTTGTTTTAATACCGCATAAATTGTTTTTAAAAGAATTATTATGTCAAACCACAAAGACCAATTAGTTACATAAAAACAATCAAGATCTACACGCGTTTGAAACTCTAGTTCATTCCTGCCAGATACCTGCCAAAGCCCAGTAATGCCAGGCTTTGTGAGCAAAATAGTACCAATTGAATCGTTAATTCTATCTAACTCTGACTCCAAATAAGGTCTTGGGCCTACAAAACTCATTTGACCAAACAACACATTTATAATTTGAGGTAGTTCATCGAGAGAAGTTTTTCTCAAAAACCGTCCAAACCTGGTTACTCTGGGGTCAAAGTCTTTTAGTTTCTTGTAGCGCTCCCATTCTAATCGAGCTTTTTCATTTTTTGATAGGTAGTCTTCTAAAAGCTTATCATTGTTTTCATACATAGTGCGAAATTTCAAAAAATTAAACAGCTTGCCATTTTGACCAAGTCTTTTGCTGACATAAAAAACGCTTCCTTTTGAATCAAGCTTTATGATAACAGCTATAATAAACATTACAATTATTAAAAAAGGCAGCAATATTACACTTACAATCAAATCAAATATCCTCTTTAGCGTTCTATTTGTCAGAGATTTTAGATTGTTTTCTACGCTTAAAATAAAAATCTTTTCTACAAAAAGGTAGTTTATTTCGCTATTAAATAGAAAAATTAAATGCTTTTTGGGAATAAAAACAACACGACTTACTAAAAAGCCTAACTCTTGAGAAAATTTAGATGATTC
>JBFWJP010000013.1:0-16668 GCA_050253135.1 Desulfurella sp.
GACTGTAAACGTTTTTTTTGGAATTTTTGCTGTAGACGATATCGATATATAAACTTCCCCTATTTAAGCTTTTGACTGTAAGTTGTTTATTATCATAAATTGCAAGTGTATTTATATCAAGTTTAATAGACGGTGTTTTTAGATACATTTTTTTTGTATTTATCTCATTTAAACCACAATAAATAGTATCTTTTGGGGTTTTAGTGCAGTCTCCAAGCTGACCAATTGGCTCGAATAACCCTTTTTTCTTTTTGAAATCCCATGTACCAAAATAATTTATCCACCCAAATTTGCCAATTTCATCCCCAGTAAATGCAAAGTATGTTGGTCTTTTAAGTGGCGCATTGAACTGACCGTTGAATATTTTATCTCTTATTTGCTGTGGTGAGTTTTTTTGTTTAAGTAATTTTTCTATACCCGTATTGCCAATATTTGAGATAGCGCTAATGGTGTTGTATGCTATTTTGGGATCTGAGTCAGAGTAGCTTGTGGCTATAAAATACGTTTTAGGATAAATTTGTGATTGACCATCATGGAACGTAGCTCTGTTTGCAAGGTATTCTATAGCTGTACCATAATCCCACCATGTCCAGATAACGGCTGATTTTGGCGTAATTTTTCCCAAATTTATAAAGTCAGCTTCAAGCTGAGGTGTAATTTTTGGTTCTGCTATAACAATATTTGGAGCAAGGGGGATAAGCGTTAATGATACGGCAAGGAGTCCAACAAAAATATTTTTCACATTAGTCAGTTTTCCTAATTTAGGTTTTATTAATAAATCAAACACATAGCCAAAACCTAAACCTAAAAATGGTGCTAAATACATAGCAAAACGCTCAGCACCTTTAAAAGCCATAAGACCGATGAAAAATAGTGGCAAAAAAACCATAAACTTTTTGTAGTTAAAAATTAAAAACACCACTAATCCCACTAAAGATGCTATAAATACAGCAAAATTACCACTTGTAAGCCGAGCTAAATAATGTAAATTAACTCTTGCGGCTTCAGCAATTGATGCAAAAACATTAGGGAATACACCCATAGTGGGCCTAAAAAAGTCTATCAAGTAAACATTAACTAAAAAAATAGCATTATGTATACCCATATAAAGTATGATTGGGTTTGCACTTATAAGAAAAATAACAATTTCTTTCCAACGTCTTCTGTAAATATCAAAGTTAAATATATGTAAAAAGCTTTTTTTGCTTGTTTCAATAAAACCAAAGGAAACAATATATACAATTGCAAATGCTAGTATAATACCTTCATGCATATACCACCAATAGTACAATTGGGCAAAAATCCCAGCTAAAAATGCGTATAGGTAGCTTTTCTTAGCTTTTCTAAACTGGCTTAAATACAAAAAATAAGCTATCGCCAAAGGAAAAAATAAATTCATACAATCTGGCCTTAGCCTAGCTATAAGTGTGCGCGCTATATAAATCAAAGATAAAACACCGGTAACAGAAGAACTAAATGCAGCAAATGGGTAGCCTAAATCTATTAAATAAAACACAAGCGGTATAACAAATAAAACAGCTAGTATTGGAACCATGTAAACTGATAAATTTTCTATTGACACATGTAATAGTTTTGAAAGCTCGGCGCTCAAAAAGCTAATCATAAAAATTACCGGCGGAAATGTAGCTATTTTATCAGGATAAAACCTTAATGGATCCTGCTTTAGAGGTTTATATAAACCTTCGTTAAAAGCTTTTGCATAGTAAGAGTAGTAAAAAGCATCGTACTCTGTATAAAGAGCGTTGCCTTTATAGTAGTATTTGGAAGGATTTTGATTCCATACATAGAGGCTATAAAACCTATACGCTAGACCTAGGGCAATAGCTATAACTATTATTGAAATCGAAATCAAAACTTTTTTTCTATTCAACCTTAAACCTTCCAAAAAACTTGTTGCATTTTATATCATAATTGTATAAAAATCAATTATGTTCTATGATTGTATTGTTGCAGGTGCAGGCCCAGCAGGCTCTACAGTTGCAAAAATTTTATCTCAATGTGGTTATAAAGTTTTAATTATTGATTCAAAAGCCTTCCCAAGAGATAAATTGTGTGGTGGCTGTGTTTCTGCAAAAATTGTAGATTACATACCAAATATTGGTGATTTGTCAGAAAAAATGGCTTTTAAAGCTATTTTAAGCTACAAAAAAAGTGCTTGTTTAAGCATAGAATCAAATGAACCTTTTGCCTATTTTGTTGACAGAAAAATATTCGATACACACTTGCTTGACAGTGCAATACAAAATGGTTGTGAATTCAAAAATGAAAAGTTAATAGCCTTAAGTTACGATAATACTACGGTAGAAATATATGCAAACAAAAACCATTACAAGTCAAGATATCTAATAGGTGCTGATGGTGCAAACTCAACAGTGAGAAAAATTTTGCGAAAAAAACCCAAGTTTATAATAAAAACTTTACAAGGCAAAAGCAATACTTTAATAGATTCCGTAAATATCGACATAGGGTTTCATAATATCAATTATTATTGGTTTTTCCCTCAAAACCAAGTATATGGAATTGCATCTACAAGAAAAGACATAAACAAACTTTTTTCTAAACATTATAAAACGAATGATGTTTTTGATGTTAAAGGTTATTTTATACCTATTGCTTTTTCTAAAAATAACTTAGGAAAAAGTAATATTCTCCTTGTTGGCGATGCGGCATGTTTGGCTGATCCTTTTAGTTTAGAAGGTATATACAACGCAATTTACAGTGCTCATTTAGCTGCAGCTTCCATTTTGAGTTTTCCCAAAAACCCCTATGAATCTTATGTGTGCCTTGCAAGCAAAATTTTAGAAGATAATAAGTATAGCTACTATATATCTAAAATAGTTTCAAAGTTTCCTTATGCAGCTTTTTCTAACCTATCAAAAGGCAATGAAGGTGTTTTAGCTGATTATTTGAAGGGGTCAAAAAGTTCAAAAGAGTTATTTTGGTTACTATTAAAGAATTTATATAAAAAAACGATTAAATAACAATTGACTTTTTTTTTTAAATTTGGTAACCTACCACAGATTTTTGATAAGGAGGTGCGCGTGATAAGCGTTAATTTGGTTTGGCAGTTTATAGCAGCACAAATGCTTGGTTTTATAGTTCTGCTTTTTATTCTCAATTGCATTTTATATAAACCTGTGCTTGAAATGATTAAAAAAAGGCAGGAGTTTGTTTCAAACTTACTAGCTGAAAGCCAAAAGCTCAAAGAAGAAGTAAAATTAAAACTACAGCAGTACAATCAAGAAAAACTAAACGCAGAAGAAGAAGGCAAGAGAATATTTAACTCTATGCTTGAAGAAGCTAAGAAGATAAAAGAAGAAAAGCTTTCTCAAATCAATGAGCTGTTTAAGAAAGAACAGGTAGCTTTTTCAAGCACTATTGAGCAAGATATACAAAAAGAGACTCAAAACATCGATTCAATTGCAGACCAGATATCGAGCCTTCTGTTGAAAAATATTGTAAAAAGTGAGGGCTAGAGATGAAATTTATCTATTCTTTGTTAATTTTAATTGCAACACCCGTTGCAGCCTTTGCAAGTGAATCTCAATCAGGCAGCGCACATATGGTCTGGCGTGTTATTGATTTCATCATTTTTGCTGCCTTAATTGTCTATTTTGTGAGAAAGCCCATCGTAAACTACTTTAAAAACCGAAAAAAACAGATATTTGAAGAGATTGAAAATGCTAAAAAAGCCAAAGAAGAAGCTCAGAATGCGCTTAGTGAGGCCCAAAACTTACTATCTAAACTTTCAAGTGAAGTGGAAAGCATAATAAATATTTACAAACAAATGGGCGAGAAAGAGAAAGAAGACTACGCTAATGCTGCAAAAGAGTTAGAAGAAATTTTTAAAAAGCGCATAGAGCAGGAAAAAGCTATGATTTTAAATAAAGCCTACAAGAATTTCATTGAAAAGATTATCTCAAAAGCCATTTCAAAAGCAAGAGAGCAGTTTTTATCTTTAAACGATCAGGATCTGCGCAATATAAATAAGCGCTACTTTGATTCTTTTGGGGTTGAGTATGATAAATAAAATAATTTCCTTAAGGTATGCAAGGGCTTTAGAAAAAGTTTGTAAGCTTGAGTCTATTAGCTTGGATTCTGCTTACAGCGATTTAAGCAAGGTTTGCGCAGTATTTAGCGAAAACAAAAAACTGCTTGAATTATTGAAAGTGTCTATTTACCCAATGGAAAACAAACTAACAATACTAAAAGATATCTCAGATGGTGTTGTTTATAACTTATTAAAGTTTATGGTTATAAACGGAAGGATAAATCTTATTTTCGATGTGCTTGATAGTTTTAACCAATTAGTGCTTCAAAGTCAAAACAAAGCAAAAGCAAAAGTTACCAGTGCTATTGAACTTGAAGACAATGAAAAGAAAGTATTATCTGATATCTTTTTCAAAATTTCAGGCAAGATCTTAGATTTTGAGTTTTTTGTAGATAAAAACTTAATAGGCGGCATTGTAGTTGAAATAGAAGGTAAAATTTACGATGGCAGTATAAAGACTTACCTATTAAATATAACCAATAGACTAAATAATTTGAGCATTTCTCAAGGAGGGAATGGATGAATATCAAACCTAGCGAAATTAGTGAAATAATCGCTAAAGAAATAGAACAAGCCAAAGATTTTGTTGAAGTTAGCGAAGTTGGTAAAGTTTTGAGCGTTGGTGACGGTATCGCGCGTATATACGGCCTAACAAATGTTATGGCCAATGAGCTTATTGAATTCCAAAACGGCGTAGTTGGCATGGCTTTAAACCTCGAAGAAGATAATGTAGGTGCTGTTATATTAGGTGAAGATACTGGCATTAAAGAGGGTGATTCTGTAAAAAGAACCGGCAAGATTACTCAGGTGCCAGTAGGAGAGGCGTTAGTTGGTAGAGTTGTAGATGCGCTTGGAAACCCCATTGACGGTATGGGTCCCATTAACTCTCAACACTATAGAAGAATAGAAATTAAAGCCCCTGGCATCGTTAAAAGACAGCCTGTAAAAGAGCCGCTTCAAACAGGTATCAAAGCAATAGATACGATGATTCCAATAGGTAGAGGCCAAAGGGAATTGATTATTGGCGATAGGCAAGTAGGTAAAACTCAAATAGCTCTAGATACCATTGTTAATCAGAAAGGTGAAAATGTTTACTGTATATATGTAGCCATTGGTCAAAAACGCTCTACTATAGCCCGTATAAAAAAACAGCTGGAAGATCTAGGCGCTATGGAATATACCACAATCGTTGCAGCAACTGCTTCAGATCCAGCCCCACTGCAGTATTTAGCCCCATATGCTGGCGTTACAATGGGTGAGCATTTTAGGGACAATGGGAAACACGCTTTATTGATATACGATGATTTAAGCAAACATGCTCAAGCATACAGACAAATGTCTCTGTTGCTTAGAAGACCACCAGGCAGAGAAGCCTACCCAGGTGATGTATTTTACCTCCACTCAAGACTGCTTGAGAGAGCTGCCAAACTATCGGATGAGTTAGGCGGGGGTTCTCTAACTGCCCTACCAATCATAGAAACACAAGCAGGCGATATCTCAGCCTATATTCCTACAAACGTTATATCTATTACAGACGGCCAAATATTCTTGGAAGCAGACTTATTCTACGCAGGTATTAGACCCGCAGTCAATGTAGGTTTGTCTGTATCAAGGGTTGGTGGTGCAGCTCAGATCAAAGCTATGAAACAGGTTGCTGGTATGCTTAGGCTTTCGCTTGCTCAGTACAGAGAGCTTGCAGCATTTGCTCAGTTTGGAAGTGACCTTGATAAATTAACCCTTCAACAGCTAAACCGAGGTTCAAAACTTGTAGAAGTGTTAAAACAGCCTCCTTTTGCCCCGCTTCCAGTTTACAAGCAGATACTCATTATATATGCGGGCAATAACGGCTTTTTAGATGATTTACCAAATAAAGCTTTAAAGAAGTATGAAGAAGAGCTTTATAAATTTATTGAAACCAAATACCCCGATATATTCCAAGAGTTAAAAGATAAAAAGGCAATCAATGACGAGCTAAAGTCAAAAATGGAAAAAGCATTAGAAGAATTCAAAACTATATTTAAGGCTTGAGGTTAAATTATGCCAAGTTCAAGGGATATTAAAAGGAAAATAGGCAGCATAGGCAAAACACAGCAAATAACTAAAGCCATGAAGATGGTAGCAGCTGCAAAACTTAGAAAAGTTCAGCATACAGCTTTGCAGTTTAGGCCTTATATGGAGAAATTTGAAGAAGTTATTAAGTATTTGTCTGAGTATACGCCTCCTTACGAAAACAAGTTCCTTTTTATGAGGGATGTGAAATCTGTTGAGATTATAGTTGTAGCATCAGACAAAGGTCTATGCGGTGGCTTCAATCACAATATTGTTAAAGAAACAGAGAACCTAATAGAAAGCATTTCATCTAAAAATAAGTCTGTGTCTATAACAGTTGTAGGTAAAAAAGTTTACGATTATTTTCACTTTAAAGGTTTAGAAACAAAGCATTTCTATACAGGTATGCTTAAAAACGAGGCAAGGTTTGTTGATGCGAAAAAGATTATGAGCGTTGCCATTAAAGATTTTCTCGATGAAAAAACAGACGAAGTTTACATTATATACAATAAATTTGTGAATATGCTTGTTCAAAGACCTACTGTCAAGAAAGTGTTACCTATTAGTTTTGAAAGTGAAGATGGCGAGAAACAAAAATACGAAAAATTTACATTTGAACCTTCTAAAGAAGCGGTTTTGGATGAAATACTACTAAAGTATGTTTACATGTCGCTTTATGATAGTTTCTTAGACTCACTTGCAGGTGAGTATGCAGCTAGAATGCTTGCTATGGAAGCAGCTACAAAGAATGCCCAGGATATGATTAAAAAATTAACATTGTTTTATAACAAAGCTAGACAAGCTGCCATTACAAAAGAACTAATAGAGATAACAACAAGCATAGAAGCAATGAAATAAAAAAGGAGTAAAGGGTATGAATAAAGGTAAAATTATCCAGGTTTTAGGCGCTGTAGTTGATGTTGAGTTTCCTGAGGGCCAAGTCCCTTCTATCTATAATGCATTGATAATAAAAAAAGAATTTATTGAAAATGCTGCTTCTGACCTTGTTTTAGAGGTAGCCCAAGATTTAGGTGAAAACAGGGTAAGAACAATCGCAATGGATTCTACAGATGGCCTTGTGAGAGGAACAGAGGTTATTGATACAGGCAACTATATAACTGCTCCAGTTGGTAAAGAAGTGCTTGGTAGAATAATCAATGTTGTTGGAAATCCAGTAGATGAGCTAGGACCAGTGGATGTTAAAGAAAGATGGCCTATTCATAGAGATTCACCCCCACTTGAAGATCAATCTACATCTAGTGAAATGTTTGAGACAGGCATTAAAGTCATAGATTTGCTTTGTCCGTATGCAAAGGGTGGAAAAACAGGCTTATTTGGCGGCGCAGGAGTTGGCAAAACTGTGCTTATTATGGAGCTTATCAACAATGTTGCTATGCAGCATGGTGGTTACTCAGTATTTTGCGGCGTTGGTGAGCGAACAAGGGAAGGAAACGATTTATGGAATGAAATGAAAGAGTCTGGTGTATTAAAAAACGCAGCGCTTGTGTATGGACAGATGAACGAGCCACCAGGAGCAAGAGCTCGTGTTGGCTTAACGGGTCTTACGATAGCTGAGTACTTTAGAGATGCTAGCAAACTAGATATTCTACTGTTTATTGATAATATATTTAGATTTACTCAGGCAGGCAGCGAAGTTTCTGCGCTTTTGGGTAGAATACCTTCTGCTGTGGGTTATCAGCCAACGCTAGGTACAGACATGGGTGAGCTTCAAGAGCGCATTACTTCTACAAAGAATGGTTCAATTACATCGGTTCAAGCCGTATACGTCCCAGCAGACGACTTAACGGATCCAGCACCTGCCACCACGTTTTCTCACCTTGATGCTACTACTGTTCTTTCAAGACGTCTTGCTGAGCTTGGTATATACCCAGCAGTTGACCCGCTAGATTCTACATCAAGGATCCTTGATCCGTATGTGCTTGGAGAAGAACACTACCAAGTAGCAAGAAATGTTCAAGAAATACTCCAAAGGTACAAAGAACTTCAAGACATTATAGCAATACTAGGTATGGAAGAATTATCAGAAGAAGACAAACTTATTGTTACAAGAGCAAGGAAAATCCAAAGGTTCCTTTCTCAGCCATTTTTCGTTGCAGAAGCATTTACAGGTATGAAAGGTAAGTATGTTAAAATACAAGACACAATAAAAGGTTTCAAAGGCATCATTGATGGTTTGCACGATGATTTGCCAGAGCAGGCATTCTACCTTGTTGGCACGATTGAAGATGCTATAGAAAAAGCAAAAACACTTAAGGGGTAATTATGGAAAAGATAAATTGTACTATAGTTACACCCGAAAAACTGATAGCAAGCAAAGAAGTTGACCAGGTTATAGCGCCAGGAGTTGTGGGTGAGTTTGGTATTTTGCCAAACCACGTTCCTTTTATAAGCATTTTGGATGTAGGCGTTGTTAAGCTTTTTTATGATAACTTGCAGGATAAATATGTTGTAGCCGGTGGTTATTTAGAGTTTGATAACAACGCTGCAAATATTCTATGCGATGAAGTTTTTACAAAAGACAATATTAACAAAGAAGAGGCAAATAAAGCTATAAGCGAGCTTGAATCAAAACTTAAAGAAGAAAAGCCTAACACGCCAGAATATGAAAATATAAATAAGGAATTACTAAAGTACAAATACATATTAAATGTTTTGTTTGAAGGAGAAAAATAATGTCTTCAAGTATTGGATTTGAGCACATTGGCTCTATTGCAATTATTGTCCTTGGTGTTTTGCTTATTATGTCGATTATTTCATGGACTATAATGATATATAAATGGATCCAATTATCTTCTTTAAAAACGAGAAATAATGTTTTTTTAGAGAGATTTATTGATGGTGAAAGCGAAAGTACATTGAATAGTTTCGCTCGCATAAATGAATCCTTAAATGCTAAAATTTACATGCTGAGCAAACAATCGCTTTCTGTCTCAAAAGCTTATTTAACAAAAGAAGTAAATCACTTAGAAAGAGGTTTTAGTATACTGGCATCTGTTGGGGCAACTGCGCCTTTTGTTGGGTTGTTTGGAACGATTTGGGGTATAATAAACGCATTTAGAAATATTGGCTTATCTGATTCAACAAGCATAAGTGTAGTTGCACCAGGCATATCCGAAGCACTGATTACGACTGCAGCAGGTATATTTGTTGCTGTGGTAGCTGTAATTGGCTATAATCTGCTGTACTCTTTATATACTTCTATAATCAGAGAAACAGAGAATTTTCTTGAGGCAATTGGATGAAATTAAATGGCTCTAAAGGAGTTTTTTCTGATATTAATATAACACCCCTAGTTGATGTAATGTTAGTACTGCTTGTTATATTTATGGTTACAACACCAATGCTAGTTAAAGGTATAAAAGTAAATTTGCCAAAAACGCACTCAGGTAGCACCAACATTACAAAAAAAGATTTAATTGTAAGTATAGACGATCAGGGAAGGATATACTTAAATAAACAGCAAACAGATTTAGATGGTTTAAAAAAAGCATTTGAAAATAATCACGGAAATGAAGTTGTTATAGAAGCAGATAAAGCTATAGAATATGGGCTTGTAGTAAAAATCATTGATATAGCTAAACAAAGCGGTATTGAAAAAGTAGGACTTGCGACAACTAATAAATCTAATAAAACATAGATGAAACTGATTAGTTTTTTATTATCTTTAGCTATACATATAATAATTATTGGATTACTATTTTTATTATTTAGAAATATTGCAACACATACTTTACCGACCTACACTGTTAGTTTGCTTACACCAGGTGAGGGTAGGGCAGGAAACCAGCATACTATTCAGCCTTTAACTACATCACCCAAAGAAGTACCAACTCCAGCTACAACACTGCCGCCAAAGATAAATAAAGAAATTCAAAAAACTCAAGAGTCAATCCCACAAAAAAAGGAAGTTAAACAAGAACAAAAAAAGATAACAGAAAAACCGGCAATAGAACCGAGAAAAGTTGAAAAAATAGTTCCAAAACCTAAAACAGTTAATCAGAAAGAAGTACAAAAAAATATACAAAATAAAATTCAACAATTAAAAGCAAAAGCTCTGCAGGAAAAAATTACACAATTAAAAGAAGCTATGCTAGAAAATAAAATTAGAGAAATTGCTCAACAGCTTAAAGAAAATTCCCAAACTCAATCTGGTATGGGTAATATTAAAGCTCAAGGCAGTGGTATAGGCAACCAAGATAAGCTTTTTTCTGATTATTTATCTGTGGTGCAAGGTATAATTCATTCAAATTGGTTTGTTGATCAAAATTTAATACCAAACAACAAACTAGTTACGCGTGTTAAAATTGTTATTGACGCAAATGGAAAAATTATTAATGCAAGTATTGCCAAATCAAGTGGTAATCCTTATTACGATAGAACTGTTATAACTGCTATAAACAACTCTACACTTCCTCCAGTGCCAAAGCGCTACTTAAATAATAGAAATACTCTTGACTTAGTTTTAAATTTCTTTATAAAAGAGTAAGGAGGATACAATGAAAAAGACTATATTTTTATTTTTTGCATTTTTCTTAACTGTTATTGGAATATCATATGCTCAAAATTATGAGTTAAATATAACAAACCCAAATTATCAAAAAATATTGATAAATGTTTATAATCTCGAATCTTCCAATCCCGAATTAGCCCAAAAAGTAAAAAGCGTAATCGTTAGAGATTTAAATATGACTGGTTTTTATCAAGCAAACAATATCAATACAATACTCAGTAATCCTTCTAGCGTAAGTGGTTGCAATTATGCAGTTTTTGGCAGTGTAAGTGAAAGTAATGGTAATGTTGTTTTAGATGCAAAAGTCTACAATGTTACAAATCAAAAAATTGTTCTAAATACTAAAATAACATCTAATAACTTTGCATGGGTTTCGCATAAGTTGGTAGATAATTTTATGCTATACGATACTGGTATATATGGTCCGTTTGAAAGTAAAATTATATTTTCAGCAGGAAATAATAAAATTAAAAATTTATATATAGCAGATTTTGATGGTGAAAATATTCAACAGATTACTCATTTCAATAGCAATTTGCTGCTTCCGATGTGGATAACCAACAACGAAGTAAGCTTTACTGGATATTTAAATAAACACCCAAGTGTGTATTTATTGAATTTATCAAATGGTCATATCACTCATTTATCACCAAATTCAAATTTTAGCGAAAACGCAACTTATTATAAAGATGGTCTTTATGCAGTATCTATTAATAAAGATTCTAATATAAACATTTTTTTGGTTAATAAATCGGGTCAAATTGTAAAACAGTTGACTAATAATCATAGTATTACCATCTCACCTAATTTTACACCTAATTTGTCCAAAATGATTTATGTTTCAAATTCCGAAGGATCGCCTCAAATTTATTCTCTTGATTTGAGTTTAGGCGTTTCGAGTAGATTAACCTACGATTGTCCAAATTCCCAATCACCAGCTATTTCTCCAGATGCTACAAAAATTGCCTATATTTGTGCAGGTTCCAATTTTGCATTAAATATTATGGGGATAAATGGTGGTAACAGTGAAAATATAATCAGCTCCTATTACCTTGATTCTCCTAGCTGGTCATATGATTCAAGGTATGTTGCTGTATACGGTAGTATTGACTCTAAAGAAGGAATATATATAATTAATACAATTAATGGTAACTTTTCACTTGCAATTGGGGCTAATAAGTTGTATTCTGATTTTGGCGGTTTAGATGTTAGTAAGAGAATAAATTGATAGGAGGTATTAGTATGAAGAAGACTTATCTTTCGCTCGCAGCAATTGTTAGTGCATCTTTTTTGGCTTACAGTTGTAGCTGCACAACACCAAAGAAACCCGTAGCAGAGGCACCAGCACCAGTAAAACAGGAGGTACAGCAGCAAGCACCAGCACCCGCACCAGTAGCTCAACCTCAGGTAAATGAAGAGGAGGTACTTAAAGAGATCTTCCAAAGAATTCATTTTAATTTTGACAAATCAAACCTAACCCATATTGACAAATGGGGTATTAATCAAGATGTACCAAAAGTTTTAGATGGTATAGCAGACTATATGGCAAAACATCCTGATATTAAAGTTAAAATTGAAGGTAACTGCGACGAGCGCGGAACAGAAGCCTACAACCTAGCATTAGGTCAAAGAAGGGCAGACTCAGCAAAGAATTATCTTGTAATGCATGGAATAGCAGCAGACAGGATTGAAACGCTAAGCAATGGCAAACTAAAACCAGTGGATCCTGCTCATAACGAATACGCATGGGCTAAAAACAGAAATGATCAGTTCGTAATTTTATCAAAATAATTTTGTTTTAAGGTAAAACTATGAAAAAGGTTTTGATAGTTTTGGTTGTATTGCTAAGTTTTTCGTGTAGTGCTTTTGCTCAAGAAAACCCATATAGTTCTCAATTAGAACAGATATCAAAAAATACGCAGGATATAAAGACGCTTCAGTCTAATCAAGCTAGCTTGTATCTAAAGATAGAAGATTTGCTTGTAAAGTATGGCGAATTGAAAGGCAGAATCGATGATTTGGCTAGAAAAATAGAAAGCATTCAAACAAGCAGTGGTGCTTCTCCAGAAATTAAAGAAAAAGTTGATAAATTAGAAGCAGAAGTAAATGCGCTAAAACAGCAGCTACCTTCTCAATCTTTATCATCTACTCAAGCTAGTGTGCCACAAGCATCTACCCAAGCATCGCCACTTTCGCCAGAAGAAGCTGATTTTAAAAAAGCAAAAGCACTGTATGACGCTAAGGAATACAATCAAGCTATCAAGGCCTTTAGCGCTTTTCAGAAAACCTATAAAAATTCAAAATTAAACGATCAGGCACTTTTTTATATTGCTGATAGCTATTATAATTTAAAAATATACGATAAAGCTATAATTAATTTTGATCAAATTGTAAATACTTATCCAAAAAGCAAATTTGCAAGTTTAGCTATGCTAAAAGAAGGTTTATCATTTATTAACTTAGGTGATAAAATAGATGGGCGTTTCCTTTTAGAAAAGGTTATAAAAACGTATCCAAATTCTCAAGAAGCAAAGCAAGCAAAAGTTTATTTAGAAAAATATAAATGATTGAAAATATTAATGGACCAAATGACTTAAAGCAGCTCAAAATAAAAGATTTATATGTCGTTGCTAGCGAGATAAGAGATATTATTATTGATGTTACATCAAAAAATGGTGGTCACTTAGCTTCTTCTTTAGGTGCTGTTGAGCTTACATTAGCTCTACATTATGTTTTTAATACACCTAAAGATAAAATTGTATGGGATGTAGGACATCAGGCGTACGCACATAAAATCGTAACAGGCAGAAGAGACCAATTTAAAACATTAAGAACATATGCTGGTTTGAGCGGGTTTCCAAAGATTACAGAGAGTGAGTATGATACTTTTAATGTAGGTCATGCGAGTACAGCTATATCCGCTGCGCTAGGTATGGCAACAACAAACGATTTAATGAAAGTTAACAGCAAGGTCGTAGCTGTTATTGGCGATGGGGCCTTAACTAGCGGGATTACTTTTGAGGCATTGAATAATGCTGGTGAGCTAGATAAAGATTTGATTGTTGTCTTAAATGACAATAAAATGTCTATATCAAAATCTTTAGGTGCAATATCTACCTATCTAACAAAACGATTAACAGGACCAACGTACAATACACTAAGAAGAGAAATCGAGAAAGCAATTAAAGGTTTTCCTGTCTTAAATGAGCCGGCTTTAAAGCTGGCAAAGAAAATTGAAGAATCTTTTAAATTTTTTTCACCGGGTTTGCTTTTTGAAGAGTTTGGTTTTAAGTATTTTGGGCCTGTTGATGGTGAAAACATAGAAGACTTGGTAACGATATTTGAGAATGTAAAAAATTTAAGAGGACCCGTATTTGTTCATGTTTTGACGAAAAAAGGAAAGGGTTATAAGTTTGCTGAAGAAAACCCATCAAAATTTC
Organism: Desulfurella sp.; assembly: GCA_050253135.1. GTDB lineage: Bacteria > Campylobacterota_A > Desulfurellia > Desulfurellales > Desulfurellaceae > Desulfurella. The sequence goes on from JBFWJP010000013.1 coordinate 14,093, forward strand.
ATGGCATTGGCCCTTTTGATATAAAAACAGGTGAAACATTAGAAAAAAGTAAACGACCCAGCTATTCATCGATTTTTGGAAATAGTGTAATTAATATGATGCAGAGTAATCCTAAAGTTGTAGCAATAAGTGCAGCGATGCTTATAGGAACAGGTCTTGAAAAAGCCAAGAATAATTTTCCAGATAGAGTTTTTGATGTTGGTATAGCTGAACAACACGCTGTAACATTTGCAGGCGGACTTGCTATTTCTGGTATGAAGCCAATTGTAGCAATTTACTCGACATTTTTACAACGCTCTTATGATCAAATTATACACGATATTGCTCTTCAAAGATTAAACGTTGTATTTGCTATTGATAGGGCTGGAATAGTGGGTGATGATGGCGAAACTCATCAAGGTATTTTTGATATCTCTTACTTAAATTTAATACCCAATATGGTTATCACTGCCCCAAAGGATGCAACTGAATTAAATACTTTACTAAATTTTGCTATAAATAACAATTTTGGACCGTTTGCTATTAGGTATCCAAGAGGTGAATCGATTGATTATGGTGAGCAGTTTAATGATAAAATTGAGTTTGCTAAGTGGCAAATTTTAAATAACTTTACTTCTTCTGATATTTGTGTAATAACCTACGGTAATTGCGTAAAATACGTAATGCAGGCTACTTCTATTTTAGCGGAAAAAGGAATAAACCTTCATGTTGTAAATGCCAGGTTTATAAAACCATTTGATACTGATATGTTTTTAAATATCCTAAATACATTTGATAACATTATTATAATGGAAGAAAACACTTATATAGGTTCATTAGGTAGAGACTTAATAGCTTTTGCGTATTTAAATAAAACAGACAAAACCCCAAAAATAGTTCATTTAGCTTTGCCAAATTCATTTATAGAGCAGGGTGAACCTGAATTTTTGCGCCAAAAATACGGCTTATCTACAGATAATCTTATCGCTACAGTTTATAATCTTCTAAAAAAATAGGTTTTTTTATTGTTATATAAGCTTTAGCGTTCTTTTTAGCTTCAACTATGCAGACTTTAGATATTTTGCTTTTGTTACCATATATAGGCTGAATGTTTTTTACGCCAAGGTTATTTTTATCCAGTTCAAAAAATAATTCAAACAATCTGGTAGAGTGAAATGAAAGTCTAAGGACCCCAGCATTTTTTAATTTTTTGGAAATTTTACTAAGCATATCCGAAAGAGATGTGTTCTCAAATTTTTGCATTTGATATTTTTTTGATATTCTAAAGCTGGATTTGGTGTAATAGGGTGGGTTGCTAATAACTAAGTCTAAAGAATTGTTTGGTAATTTATCCATATTATCAATGATTTCAACATTGTGAATGTTATTTAATATCAAGTTTTCTTTGATTATCTCGATAAATCTTAAATCATTTTCTACTGCATAAATATGATCAATTAAAAATTTTTTCGCCAGTAAAATAGCAATGATTCCACACCCACTGCCTATATCAGCTAATTGTTTAATACGTTTTGTTATGTTTATGTCAGCTAAAACAAATGGTTCAAAAGTAAATCTATAGCCGTTTTTTGGTTGATAAAACTTTACTGATTCAAAATCACATAGATCAAGATCCATAAAATTTTATTGGATTTTACTGAGTTTTTTTTCCCATTCCCATGCGGTATTTATAATATACTCTAAATTATCATACTTTGGCTCCCATCCAAGTAAGTGTTTAATTTTTGAGCTGTCTGCTACAAGAAAAGGAGGGTCACCTTCTCTACGTGCCGATTCACGAACACTGAAATCAACATTTGTTACCTCTTTAACCTGATGTATAACTTCTTTAACAGAATAGCCTTTTCCATAGCCTACATTAAACATTTCATTTTTAATGTTTCCAAAAAGTGCCTTTAGTGAAAGTACATGTGCAAAAGCCAAATCATCTATATGTATGTAATCTCTAATACAAGTTCCATCAGGGGTAGGATAGTCTGTACCGTATATTTCGAGTTTTTCAAACTCACCTTTAGCCGTTTTTAATGCTCTTGTTATTAAATGTGTGGCAAATTTATATGCTTGACCAATTTCTGTATCTTTATCTGCACCTGCTGCATTAAAATACCTTAATGCTATATACTCAATTTGGTTTGCGCAAGCCATGTCAGACAAAATTTTTTCTGTCATAAGTTTTGTTTGTCCATAGGGGTTAATAGGTGCAGTTGTGCATGTTTCGCTCACTGGTTTATTATCTTGTGGTGTACCGTAAACTGCAGCACTAGATGAGAAAACGATCCTTTTGATATCGTTTTTTACCATAGCGTTTAGCAGATTTATTGTATTTTTTAGATTATTTGTATAATACAATAATGGATTAATTACAGATTCTCCGACCTGTATTGATGCAGCAAAATGAATAACAGCATCTGGTTTAAAATAAACAATCGCTTTATTTATTGATTCTAAATCAGATAGATCGCCTATGTACAATTTGCTTCCAAGCAACGCCCAATCATGACCAGTAGATAAGTTATCAAATGTTAGTGTTTCTATCCCTTCGTTTCTTAAAGCTTTTAATGTATGTGAACCTATAT
>JBFWJP010000014.1:0-16145 GCA_050253135.1 Desulfurella sp.
AACACCAAAGAAAAATAATTGAATACTACGTCACGCATCCCATGCAGTCTGTAAGTGTTTCGCAGGGTAGTGGTTTAAACCCATCAAAAGGTGTTTTTGATATAGGCTCAAAACAGCATGTAGTAAGTCAGACGCCATCAGAAAATAAGCCCATTGCAATAAACAATCAAGCAACGCGCGCTGCAAAATATTCAAAACCCTATGAAATGCAAAACCAAATGACATCGGTTTTGGGTAAAATTCAAGAAGCAATAAAATCAAACAAAGAAATAGCTCCATACGGTGCACAGATTAAATTTTCCATTAATGAAGAAGGTTTAAACATTATTCTGTTTGATAAAAACGATAAACCAATGTTTGCAAATGGCTCCATTAAACCCGAACCATACACGGTAGGTATACTAAAAATTATAGCTTCAAACATCAGGCCACTTCCAAATAAACTTGTTATAGAAGGGTATGCAAATTATACGCCAACAATTTTTGGCCCATCAAACTGGGATTTATCTATTGGAAGGGCAAATGAAGCAAGAAAGATACTTGAGTCTCAAGGTATAGTATCCGAACGCTTTAGCAGTATTTCAGGCTATGGAGATACAAGGCCTATGCCTGGCACATTACCGCAAGATCCCATAAACAGACGCATAGTTATATTAATAAAAAAACTCTAGGTTGGCTTTTATATAAGATAGAGTTGATTTTAAAAGCTAAAATTCGGTGCAAAGTAGCTTTAGACTTTAGAATATATAATAATTACTATTGACAACAATCGCTTTTTGTTGTATGTATTTATCCTTAAAATATATTTTGTTAAAAGAGGTAAAAAAGTGAAGTGGATGAAAGACATTAAAACCTATACCCCGCCAGATTTTCATGTTATAAGAGATCCAGATAGGTGTATCAAATGTAGGGCGTGTGTTGATCAATGTTCGTTTGATGCCACATTTTATGATGAAGAAGAAGATAAAATATGGAATTGGGATGCAAAATGTGTGGGGTGTAACAGATGTGCTGCATTTTGTCCAACAGAAGCCATAACCATAGAAAACCGCACGAGCCCATACCGTGTAAATGAAAGTTGGGGCAAGTGGAATGTGGTTGGTGTCAAAAAAAGAGCCGCTTTTGGCGGTGCACCAGTTGTATCTATGGGTGCTGATAAGCCATACATTGTTTATTGGGATCACATGCTTATTAATGCTTCTCAAGTTACAAACCCATCTATTGACCCACTACGAGAGCCGATGGAGTTAAAAACTTTTTTAGGCAAAAAGGTTGACCATTTAGAAATACAAGACGGTAAGCTAAAAACTGTTTTGTCGCCACAATTGGAGATTGAACTACCTATAATGTTTGCTGCAATGAGCTATGGTGCACTAAATTACAATGTAATAGAGGCTATGGGAAGAGCAGCTGTTGAGCTTGGAACATATTTTAATTCTGGTGAAGGCGGCCTTCATAAAGATCATTATAAATTTAAAGGCAATATTATTGTCCAAGTAGCAAGCGGTCGTTTTGGCGTTTACAAAGAGTATTTAGATGTAGCAAGCGCTATTGAGATAAAAATTGGTCAAGGTGCAAAACCTGGTATTGGCGGACATTTACCTGGTGAAAAGGTGACAGCATCAATTGCCCAAACACGAATGATACCAAAAGGTACAGACGCTCTAAGCCCAGCTCCCCACCACGATATATATTCAATTGAAGATTTAAGAGAGCTTATATTTGCCTTAAAAGAGGCAACAGAGTACAAAAAACCTATTTTTGTTAAAATTGCTTGTGTTCATAATATTGCGGCTATTGCAAGCGGTGTTGCTCAAGCGGGAGCTGATGTAATCGTTCTTGATGGTTTTAAAGGTGGCACAGGTGCTTCGCCTCAAGTTATTAGAGACAATGTAGGTCTTCCTATAGAGCTTGCCCTTGCAAGCGTTGATGATAGATTGAGACAAGAAGGTCTAAGGGGCAAAATTTCTCTTGTAGCTTCTGGTGGTATAAGAAACTCAATGGATGTTGTAAAAGCTATTGCACTTGGGGCTGATGCAGTCTACATTGGCACAGCAACACTTATTGCCATAGGTTGTACAATGTGTCAACAATGCCATACTGGTAAATGTGCGTGGGGCATAGCAACGCAAGATCCATTTTTATCAAAGCGCCAAAACCCCAATATTGCGTCTCAAAGACTTGTGAATCTGGTGAATGTTTGGGGTTTAGAGATAAAAGAAACCCTAGGAGCTATGGGTATTAATTCTATAGAATCACTAAAAGGAAACAGACTTGCGCTAAGAGGTTTTGATTTAAACGAAAAAGAAATGGAAATTTTAGGTATACTACATGCAGGAGAATAAAATGAAGCTTGTTAAAATAAACGAGGATAATTGTGTATACTGCCATTTGTGCGAGGTAGCTTGCAAAACTGAACACTCTATATCCAAAGATATAATTAAGGCTGTTAAAAAAGAAAATGTTTTGTCTAGATGCACGGCTGAGTTTAACTACCCCTACTCTGCTTCTATTATGTGCAGACACTGCGATGATGCACCATGCATTTTTGCTTGTCAAAATGGTTCTATGCATAGAGATGAGAGGGGTTATGTTGTAGTAAATCAAGATACATGCGTGGGCTGCTGGATGTGCGTTATGGTTTGCCCATACGGTGTAATCAAACAAGGCAAAAATAATGAGTGGGGTTTGTCTGTTAAGTGCGATATGTGTCCGGATAGGGATACACCTGCGTGTGTTGAGGTATGCCCTAGCGAAGCTTTAACTTTTGAAGAGTTGTGAGGATTTAAATGAAGTATTTAATAATAGGTAATTCTGTAGCAGGTATTAATGCCGCAACAGCTATTAGGCAGAATGATACTGATGGTGAGATTTTAATTGTATCAGATGAGCAAACAAGGCCTTACTCAAGGCCATTGTTGCCAAACTGGGTGATTGGTGAGGTAAGTTTTTCACAAGAAAGGATGTTTTACAGAGGAAACGATTTTTTTGAAAAAAATAATATAGAAACGCTGCTTGGCAAAAAAGTTGAATCTATTGATACAAAAGCTAAAATAGTTTCAATTTCAAACTCAGAGAGTTTATCGTACGACAAACTAATTATCGCAAGCGGTGCAAGTGCAATACTGCCAAAAAATATAGTGGGTATAGAACTCAATGGTGTTTATACGCTAACAAATATTAAAGGAGCAAGAAAGTTAAAGGAAGATTTAGACAATATCAACTCCATTGTTATAGTAGGAGCTGGCCTTATTGGCACAAAAATGGCCTTTGATTTGTCAAAGATTGGCAAAAAGGTAGTGCTAGTTGAACTTGCAAAAAGGGTTTTGTTTCCAGCGCTTGATGATTATGCTGCAGAACTTGTGCAAGCAGAGTTGAAAAAAAATGGCGTAGAGATAATTCTAAATGATTCTGTTGTGCAGTTAAATGGCGATAATAAAGTTAGTGAGGTTGTGCTTGCAAGCAATAAAAAAATACCTTGTGATGCGTGTTTGTTAAGTGTTGGTGTTGTTCCAAATACTACTTTTGTCGATGAAAATATCAGAGTTGATAGAGGTATTGTAGTTGATGATTATCTAAAAGCGTGCGATGATTGTTATGCAGCAGGCGATGTCGCTAGTGTGTATGATGTTGTTGTAAATATTAGACGGCCTATTCCTATATTGCCCCTTGCTGCTAAAGAAGGCTTTATTGCAGGTTTGAATGCAAGCGGATCGCTAATAAAGTTCAATGGTGGTTTTGCTATGAACTCTATTGAAATAGGTAACGTTGGCTTTATTTCTATGGGTTTGATAGAAAGTGACGATGATGAGGTGTTAGAGTACAAAAAAAACACTGAATATAGAAAGTTTATCATTAGAGACAATAGATTAATTGGTGTTATTCTTGTAAATAATGTTGAAAAAGCAGGTATGTTCAATTGGATGATAGAAAAAGCTTTCGATGTTTCATGGATAAAAGATACGTTTTTAAATAGTGATTTTGGGTGGAAGTATTTTGATAAAGCCTTTAGGGTTCTAAGGCTTGATAGAAAATTAAAAGGGTAGGTATTTATGGTTGAAATAACAAATAATCAGAGTTTTGCTATCTCTAATGATCCAAAGGATGCATCGGGTTGTGGCATCTTTGGTATATTTAATACAAGAGGCGATCTTATAGATGGCAGTAAGGTTGTATCTGCCATTGATATCATGCGCGATAGAGGCAATGGGTTAGGGTCTGGGTACGCTGCATACGGCATATACCCAGAGTTTAAAAACTATTACGCTTTACACTTAATGATTGATGATGATTCAGCCAAACGTGCTGTTGAGGATTTTTTAGAACGTAGGGTTATGGTAGCAGAACGCTCTGGTATACCCACAAGGGGTATGAAAAACAGAAAACGCCCAATGTTTTTTGTTTATTTTGTATTGCCAAGGGCTCAGGGTACGAAGGCAGAAAGCGAGTATATGAGCGAATCTGATGCAGATGAGTTTATTAATAAGCTTGTGTTTTTTATAAACGAAAATATAAATGGCGCTTTTGTTATCTCAAGTGGCAAAAATATGGGTGTATTTAAAGGTATAGGTTATCCTGATGAGATTGCAAACTTTTTTAGAATCGAGCGCTACAAAGCTTTTTGTTGGACAGCCCATAACCGTTTTCCAACAAATACGCCAGGCTGGTGGGGTGGCGCACACCCATTTGGGTTGCTTGATTGGACAGTGGTCCACAACGGTGAAATTTCTTCGTATGGTGCAAATAAACGCTATTTAGAAATGCACGGGTATAAGTGCACTCAAAAAACCGATACAGAAGCAATTGTCTATTTGGCAGATTTAATTGTAAGAAAACACCACATACCTTTAGAGCTGTTGGCTAAAATATTTAGTGCACCGCTTTGGGAAGAAATTGAAAAAATGCCACAAGAACAAAAACAACTATACAAAGCATTAAGGATAATTTATGGAAGAGCACTTCTAAATGGGCCATTTTCAATTTTATTAACATTTAAAGGTGGAATAATGGCTCTAAACGATAGAATTAAATTGAGGCCATTAGTGGTAGGTAAAAAAGATTATACATATTACTTTTCAAGCGAAGAAGCAGCTATAAAGCACGTATGTAGCGATATAAAAGATATCAGCTCACCTGATGCGGGTGAGCCTGTTATTGCAAGACTAAACGATGGGGCTTATAATGTTTATTATGGGGTAGAAGATGAAGAGGATTGATGCACATAATCTTAAATATGCTGTTTTAAACGAGTTAGTAAGACAGGCCATTGCAGAGGGCCACGATAAGATTGTCTTAGATGGCGTTTGTGGACAATACTATATTGGATGTGGAATTGCAAAGCCTGTAGAAATAGTGGTTAATGGTGTACCAGGAAACGATTTAGGTGCGTTTATGGAAGGTCCTACTATCGTTGTTAATGAAGATGCTCAAGACGGCATAGGCAACACAATGAGTTCTGGCGAAATAATCATACATGGTAATGCAGGAGATGTAATTGGCTATAGTATGCGAGGTGGTTCAATCTTTGTAAAAGGCAATGTAGGCTATAGGGCATGTATACATATGAAAGCTTACAAGGAAGATATAAGTCCAACGGTTGTTATAGGTGGTTGTGCGGGTGCTTTTATGGGAGAATATATGGCAGGTGGTACATTAATACTGCTTGGTCTAAATAGGGATAAAAAACGCTTAACGGGTAATTACTTAGGCACTGGTATGCATGGTGGTGCAATTTTTGTAAGACAAGGTGTAGACGAAACACTTTGTTCTCATGAAGTTATTTTAAGTAAACCAGATGATAAAGATATGGAAAAAATCTTAGTAAACGTTAAAAAATTTTGTAGTATTTTTGGCTACGATTGTGATAAAATTATTAGTGATGAGTTTGTAAAGATTACACCAAAGAGCAAAAGGCCCTACGGTAATCTGTATATACCAGGGCCTTAAACTATAAGGAGGCTATGTGAGAAAAAATACTAAACAGCGTAGTATGGTTTATGAAGAGCTAAAATCAAGGTTCGATCACCCAACGCCAGAAGAGCTTTACGAATCAATAAAACCTAAATATCCTAGAATCTCTATTGCTACAGTTTATAGAAATTTACGCATACTAGCAGAAGAGGGCAAAGTAATAGAGATTAAAAGTGACAAAAATATTTTGCGCTATGATGCAAAAACAGAACCTCACTATCACTTTAAATGCACAAAGTGTGGTGCTGTAATAGACTTAGATATAGCTTATGATAAAAAACTAGATGAAGAGCTAAATGAAAAAGGCTACAAAGTGGATTACCACTCGACTATATTTTACGGTTTGTGTCCAAATTGTGCAAAATAAATGGACCAGCAATACACATTTTTTGATGTAAAAGATAAAACGCTTTTCTTAAAAGGCAGTTGGGTCGTTGAAAATTTAGAATTTATTAAAAAGAGACTTGCAAATTTTATTGGTTTTGAGCGTGTTGATATCTCATTTATTAATGAGATAGACACATTTGGTGGCCTTCTTATATGCGACAGCTTTGATAAATCAAAACTATGTGGCAACAATAAAAGGGTAGAAAGCGTCCTTAAACTTGTTTTACAAAACAAAGCTCAGGTTCCTTCTGTAAAAAAGAAAAGTTTACTTTTGCGCTTTAGCAATTATTTAGAAAACAAAATTAAAGACTATATATTTTTCTTAAATTTTTTAGGTAAATCAACAGTTGACTTTATATCAAAAATTTCTGATTTTGAGTTTAGAGCATTTGTAAAAGATATTCAAAATATGGGAGTAGGCGCAGTAGGCATTGTTGGTGTTTTGTCTTTTTTGATAGGTCTTGTTATTGCGTATCAATCAGCGGCCCAATTGAGGCAATTTGGCGCAAATATATTTATTGTTGACTTAGTGAGTATTTCGATTGTAAGGGAACTTGGCCCTTTGATTGTAGCAATAATAGTTTCAGGTAGAAGCGCAAGCAGCTATGCAGCATCTATTGGTTTAATGAAGGTCCAAGAAGAAATTGACACGCTTGATACAATGGGTGTTTCGCCTTATACGTTGCTAGTTTTACCACGCATACTTTCACTGTTTGTAGTAATGCCACTGTTAATTGTATTTGCTGACATTGTTGGTATCTTTGGCGGTATGATTATCTCAAATCTTATTTTAAATGTTAATTTTGCTGAGTTTTTAGAAAGGGCAAGCCGTGTAGTTACAATCAAATCCTTTTTATCCGGTATTATTAAAGGACCAGTATTTGGTATTGTAATAGCTTTAATTGGCACAAGCGAAGGCTTTAAGGTAGAGCAAAAAACAGAAAGCATAGGCCTTCATGTAACATCAAGTGTAGTAAAGAGCATCTTTAGCGTAATTGCTATTGATGCAGCATTTTCTGTGATTTATAGATGGTTAAAGATTTAATAATTCAAGTTAGAAATCTGCAAAGTGCCTATGGTGAGCGCATAATACATGAAAATTTAAATTTAGATGTGTACAAGGGTGAGATCCTTGCTATCATTGGTGGCTCTGGTTCTGGCAAAACGACGCTTTTAAAAGAGTTGATTTTACTAAAAGAGCCAAAGAACGGTGATTATTTAATAGATGGCATAAATACGAAAAACTTAAGTTTTAAGCAAAAGCAAGCTATAAAAAATAAGATTGGTGTAATGTTTCAGTCAGCTGCCTTGTTTAGTAGTTTGAGTGTGGGTGAAAATATTGTATATGTGATAAAAAAACGCTATAATATAGACGATGAGACTGCAAAAAATATGGCTATGTTAAAAATAAAATTGGCAGATTTAGATGAGAGTGCATACTGGCTGTACCCCAGTGAATTATCAGGCGGTATGAAAAAGAAGGCAGCACTTGCCCGTGCACTGGCAGTGGATCCAAAGATTTTGTTTTTGGATGAGCCAGTAAGTGGTTTAGATCCCATTAGTGCAGATGAGTTTGATAAAACAATTAAAAAGCTTGTTGATTTGTTAGGTATTAGTGTAATTATGATAACGCATGATTTGTCATCGCTTTTAATTGCAGATAGAGTTGCAATTATTGCAAACAAGACAATTATATTCTGCGATACACCGGATAAAATTCACACAGTTAACAATAGCTGGGTGAAAAAATTATTTATGGGTGAGCGCGGCAAGAGGTTTTTGGATGGAAACAAAGCCTAATTATGTGCTTGTTGGTGCATTTGTTATCGTTTTGAGTGCTGCTATTGTAATTATATTGCTTTGGCTTTTTGGGTATAGGACAAATGAGTCTTACAAAACTTACTTAATTTTAACAAAGTACTCAGTTAATGGTCTTTCACAAAACTCACTTGTTAAATACAAAGGTGTGGCTGTAGGTAGTGTTGAAAAAATTGATATTGATCCAGATAACCCAGAAATTGTGAGGATTTTTATAAAAGTAAAAAGCTCTATACCAATTAAAACGGATACAGTTGCTACTGTTTCTGCACAAGGATTAACTGGCCTTGCATCTATTGATTTAACAGGTGGAACAAAAAATGCGCCTTTGCTTGAGAAAGTTGATCATCATGAGTACCCTATAATAAAATCTAAAATGAGCGAACTACAAAAAATCTCACAAGCCCTTCCAAGTGTATTAGAAAGCGCAAATGCACTGATAAACAATATGAGCGAGGTTTTTAATAAAAACAACAGGCAACACATATCGTCAATTTTATCAAATACAGATAAAGCAAGCAAAGAACTATCCGTTGATTTAAATAACCTAAACATTACTTTAAATAAAGCAAACGAAGCTATAGATTCTATCAAGCAAGCAGGCCAAAGCGCTCAAGTTGCATTTTTGTCAACAAATAAGCTTGTTGAAAGCTTACAGGAAAGCTCTAAAAATCTTGCTCAAATAAGTATAAGTCTCAACCAGCTCATAAATGAAAACAAAAACCAAGTAAATTACTTTACACACGAAAGTTTATACAATCTCAACAAATTAATAGAAGAGGTTAATGAAACCACCAAAACAACGAACGCATTGATTAACGAACTAAGATCAAACCCATCATATATACTTTATGGAAAGCCAAAAACGCCAGCGCCAACAGAAAAAGGAAGTACGCAATGAGAAAAATATTTGTGTTTTTAGCATTAAGTTTATTTTTGGTTTCTTGTTCTATTAAGGTTAAAAATCAAAACAACACAGGCTATAGCTATCTATCGCCTAAAGTTAATTTGACATTTAACAAATCACTTAGCTGTATTAATTTAGATAGTGTTGAATCCAATAAATTGCGCAACAACTATATTTTATATGAATCAGACGGCAGATATAATTATTTTGCCTATTCGAAATGGATAAACTCGCCTCCTACTATGCTAAAAGATTTTATTTTAGAAAGCGTAAACTACATAAAGTTAGATCCATACGCTAAATATAGACTAAAAATTCTACTTTTTGATTTTGAGCCGCATTTTAATAAAACTAATAATTTTTTCTATTTCAAAGCAAGGGCTTTTTTGTATAATTCTAACTATGAGCTTTTATCAAGCAAAATGTTTGATTATAAAGTTGAGATTAAGCAAAAAACGAATGAATCTATGCTTAATAGCGCAAGTAAAGCAACTGAAGATTTTTTGAAAAATTTAAATGAATGGTTAACAGGAGAGACAAAATGAATATACTAGTTATTGGGAATGGGGCGCGAGAGCATGCAATTGTATATAAGCTTGCACAAAGCCCTCAGTGTGAAAAAATATATTGCGCAAAAGGCAATGCTGGTACATCTAATTTGGCTACAAATGTGGATATATCGCCATTAGATTTTAAAGCCATAGTCGAGTTTTGCAAACAAAACTCCATAGAGTTTGTTGTGGTTGGCCAAGAAGAGCCTTTAGCAAACGGTATTGTAGATTATTTAAGCGATTTTGGCATAACTGCTTTTGGTCCTACAAAAAAAGCGGCAATGATAGAATCAAGCAAATCATTCTGCAAAAATCTATGCAAAAAGTATAAAATACCCACAGCCACTTATGAAGTATTTGACAATTTTGATAAAGCTTTTGAGTACGTAAAGAATTCTAAATACCCTTTGGTTATAAAAGCAGATGGTTTGGCTGCAGGAAAGGGTGTGGTTATTGCCTATGAAGAAAAGGAGGCTTTAGCACACCTGCAAGATTGTTTTAACAACAAAAAATTTGGACAGGCGGGAAGCAGGGTTGTAATAGAAGAATTTTTAGATGGAGAAGAACTATCTTATATGGTTTTTTGTGATGGTAAAAATTTTGTTTCTATGCCAGCATCTCAGGATCACAAGAGGGTTTTTGATAATGATTTAGGTCCAAATACAGGAGGTATGGGCGCATATGCCAAAGCTCCCATTGTAAATGATATTGAAGATGATTGTAAAAAAATTATACAACAAACAATAAATGCCCTAAATAGTGAAGGCATAGAATATAAAGGCGTTTTATATGCGGGCCTTATGGTTGTTAATAAAAAGCCCTATGTGTTAGAGTATAACTGCCGTTTTGGCGATCCAGAGACTCAAGTGGTATTGCCTCTTATAAAAAACGATCTTTTAGATATCATGATTAGATGCACAAATTCAAATTTAGATGATTATAAAATTGAATGTGACAATAGATTTGCAGTAGACGTTGTGCTTGCAAGTAAGGGATATCCTTCGTCTTACGAAATAAATAAGCCAATTTTTGGTTTAGATGATGTAAGCGATGCGCTTGTATTTCACGCTGGTACATACAAAAAAGATGGTAAAATTTTTACAAGTGGCGGTAGAGTATTAAATGTAGTTGCACTTGATGCAGACTTTAGGAAAGCTATACAAAAAGCTTACGATGCAGTGGATAAGATTCACTTTGAAGGTATGCACTTTAGGCGCGATATTGGCAAAAAAGCCTTAAAATACCTATAAAGGAGGGGAGGTAAACTGTGAAAGTAGCAATTATATCAGGTAGCAAAAGTGATGAGAACATAATTTATGAAGCTAAAAAAACATTGGAAGAGTTTGGTATAGAGTACAAAGTCTATATTGCAAGTGCTCATAGAAGTCCAGAGTATGTAAAAGAAATTGTTCAAAAAGTAAATAGCGAATTTGATTGTATAATTGCCATAGCTGGGCTTTCTGCTGCATTGCCTGGTTTTGTTGCTTCTTATTCAACTTTGCCTGTTGTAGGTGTGCCTGTAGATAGTGAGATGTTTGGTTTAGATGCGTTGCTTTCTATTACACAGATGCCAAAAGGTGTGCCTGTTGCTTCTATGGGTATTGGCAAAAAAGGCGCTCATAATGCGGCATTATTTGTAGTAAGGATATTTGCCAATCAAGATGAAACTCTTAAGCAAAAATTGCTTGAGTACATAAAAAAGGAAGAAGAAAATATTCGCAAAATAAACGAAGAGTTGTAATGAATTCAAAAAAAGAGTATATATGCATTGCTGGGATTTTTATATTTGTTGTTATAACAAGCTTTAAATTTGGAGGTGATCACAGCGTAATTGGCTTAAAAGAACCGAGTGCACTTGCATATGAAAATGGAATTTTATATGTAGCAAACAAAGGCAATTATATTAGTATGATTGATAAATATGGTAATATATTGGAATTAGAATATTTAAGTATAAAAAAACCCTCAAGTATAATTTTATATGAAAACGGCTTTGTAGTATCTTCAAATAATGAGTTATTTTTTTATAAAAAAACGCTTGAGATCAAAAAAGTAATACGTTTTGATGGTAAAATTATACAAATTGCAAATAGTAGCAGTGGGGTATTGGTATTACTTTCAAATGGTGATATTTTAAAAATAAATAACCTAGGAGTTAAATTTTTATGTAATATACCAAATGCTTCATCTATAACTTTTGGAGATGGGTATCTTTTTGTTGTTGTTGGAAATTTGATCAATGCGTACAGTAATTATAACCGCTTAGAAGTAAGCAGAGAATTTGGGGTAGAGATTAATTATATAAGTTACAATGATGGTGTTATAAGCGCAACATCAACACCAAATAACATTGTTTTTTTACTAAACCCATATTTAGATCAAATAAAATCTTACAGCTTTGATAAACCTACGTTTGCATATTACTCAAAACATAGATTGTTTGTATGCTCAAGTAAGCTAGGTAGGATTTACATTAAAAACAATTAAGTATATGGATTTTAAGTGTTTAAAAACTGATCATAGGGCAAGACTGTCTATATTAAAACTCAAAGATACAATTGAACTGCCTGTTTTTATGCCCGTTGGTACCCAAGGGATAGTAAAGGCACTTTTGCCTGATATGCTAAGTAGCATTGGTTATAATCTTATGCTTTCAAACACCTACCATTTATATCTAAGACCGGGTATTGATGTAATTGAAGCTTTTGGAGGTTTGCATAAATTTGTAAACTTTAACGGCTCAATTTTAACGGATAGCGGTGGCTTTCAGGTTTTTAGTTTATCGGATTTAAGAAAAGTAACATTAGAAGGAGTGCGTTTTAAATCTCATATTGATGGTTCTTATCACTTTTTTACACCAGAAAAAGTGCTGGATTTGCAGTTTAGGTTTAAAAGCGATATCGCTATGGTGCTTGATGAGTGTCCAGCATACGGCCTTGACAAAAGCGCAACAGAAAAATCTCTTAACATAACTTTAAATTGGGCAAAGCGCTCATCTGTTATAAAAAGGCCAAAGAATACAGCCGTCTTTGGTATAGTACAAGGGGGTATTTTTGAAGATTTAAGAAAAAAAAGCGCTTTAGAAATTTCAGATATGAACTTTGATGGTATAGCCATAGGTGGTCTAAGTGTAGGTGAGCCAACACAGCAAATGTATGATACTGTAGCTTTTACTATAGAGTATTTACCCAAAGATAAACCTAGATATGCAATGGGTGTGGGCAGACCAGAAGATATAATAGCGCTTGTTGGGTTTGGTATAGATATGTTTGATTGTGTAATGCCTACAAGAAATGCAAGAAACGGTTATTTATTTACGGATTTTGGCAACATAAATATCAAGAATGCCATTTATGCAAAGGATGAATTACCCATAGATGAGTATTGCAGTTGTTATACCTGCAAAAATTTTTCAAGGGCTTTTTTAAGACATTTGTATAAGGCTAAAGAGTTAAGTTTTTACACGCTTGCAACAATCCATAATTTAACGTATTATTATAATTTGATGCAGCGCATCAAAGATGCTATAAAAAAAGGTGAATTTGAACAATTTGCCAAAAGTTTTTTAGAAAAGAGGCGCTATGGAAATAGTTGAAAGTTTAAAGGGTTTATTTAAAGATAGGTTAGTTTCCATCTGTCTTCACAATCTAGGTATAACTGCAAGTATTTCAAAAAATGGGCTTTTGGTTGTGCTTGACAATGTTTTTCTGGATGATATAAAAAGACTTAAGCAAGAGTTAAAAAAATTTAAAAAGCTGTTTTGTACGCCATTGGTTTTTGAAGCTGATTTTTTAGCAAATAACAAAGACTATTTTTGCATGGAGATTCTGGAGTTAAAAGAGAATGCAAAAGTCTTATTTGGTGATAATCCTGCACAAAACATTAATATAGACGCACAAGCGCTTAAAAACCAAATTAAAAGAGAAATAGCAAGCAAAATTTTAGCAATTCGGTCGAGTTTTTTAGAGCTAACATTAGAGCGCAAAATAGTAGAAGATATTGCGTATAGATCTTTATACAATTTTTATTTGATTTCAAAGTATTTGTTGTATTTAAAAGGTATAGATTCGCAAAATGTTTTTGAAGATACAGAAAAACATTTTTCTATAGACCTGTATAATACAAAAAAACTTTTTTTTATGGGAAAAAGACCAACTTTTGATAAATTGTTGCCATTGTTTGAAGGCTACTTAAAAGAACTGGATAATTTTTTGAAACTTCAAATTTAGGTGTTTTAGATGAAATTTTTATTGATTGGTATACTTATTGTCCTTATTTTGCCATATTTAGCACAGTTTTTGATAAAATTTAAATCTAAAAGTGATAGTGATTTTTTAAAACCACTAGGTGGTATTTTTTCTAGTGGGTTTGATATATTTGATTGATATGGATTTAGAAAGTTTTTTAAACGATTTTTGTGTTTTTTTAAGTGCTAGTAGAGGTTTGTCAACAAAAACAGTGCTAAGCTACGAAAGCGATCTTAAGCTTTTTTGTAATTATTTTAGGGATAAACCACTAAACGATATAAGTTTATTTGAGTATGTTAACGAACAAAAAAAACTCTACAAACCAGCTTCTTTTAATAGAAAAATGTCGAGTCTAAGGGCTTTTTTAGCATTTGTTAATAAGCATTATCCACTGAACATAGATTTAAACAACATCAAAAATGTAAAAACAAATTTTAAATTTGAAACACCACTTGATTTTGAATCGCTTAAAACACTGTTTTCAGATACGCGAAATGGTTTAATTCTGCTGTTTTTTTATGCAACAGGTTTGAGGGTAAGTGAACTTATCAACTTAAAAATTAGTGATATATATTTTGATGCAGGTTTGATTCGTGTTACAGGCAAAGGCTCTAAAATGCGACTTTTGCCAATTTCATTGGATGTACTTGATAAAGTTAAACGTTATATAACAAACATCCGAAGCCTATACATTAATAATTACTCAAAAGATTACTTATTTGTAAGCAAAAGAGGAAAACCATTTACTAGGGCTGCTATATGGAAAATAATAAAGCTAGAGTCAAAAGCAAAAGGCTTTAATTTGCACCCTCACAGTCTAAGGCACTTATATGCTACTCATTTATTAGAAAATGGTGCTAATATAAAAACTATTCAGGAGTTGCTTGGGCACTCAAGTTTGAATACTACTGTAAGGTATACTTTTGTTAGCGACAAAACTTTAAATAAAGCTTTTAAAGAAAGCGACTTTTTTGATAAATAAAATATTATGAAGGTTATTACATGCCATATTGAGCCAGATTTTGATGCAATAGCAAGCGCAATAGCAGCAAAACTGCTCTTTAAAGACGCTATAGTAGTTTTTCCAAATTTGCCTAAGCGCTCAAAAAAAAGTTTTCTCATACAGTCTACTATATATGCTTATGCGGATGTTCAAAAAGTAGATTTAGATAAGATTGACACATTAATTGTTGTAGATACACACCAAAAGTCTCGCATTGGTGAATTTTCAAAAATAGTTGATAAAGTGAAAGTTATTTGCTTCGATCATCACACAGATGGAGATATAAACTGTAGTGAGCTTTATTGTAAGAAAACAGGTGCAAATACCACTCAGATCGTTATGAAGCTAAAAGAACAAAATATTGATTTCAGTGCTGAGGAAGCAACGCTTTTTATGCTTGGCATATACGAAGATACTGGAAAACTGCTATATCCTTCTACTACAGTTCATGATTTTGAGATTTGTGCTTATCTTTTAGAAAAGGGTGCAAAATTAGATATTGTCTCAAGTGTTTTAGAAGAAACTATAGAGGAATCTCAGGTTTATTTATTAAATGAGTTGATAAAAAATGCTCGAATTTTTGAGTATAACAATATAAGCATAGTGCTTTCTTTTGCACAATACAGCGAGTATGTAGGCGAGGTGGCAAATATAGTAAATACTTTCTTAAGCATGAAAAAAACTGATGCGGTTATTTGCGTTTTTAGGATGCAATCGCGTATTTTTATTATTGGTCGTTCTGCTAATACAAAAGTCGATGTAGCAAGGATTTTAAAAACATTTGGTGGCGGTGGTCATAGTTTAGCTGCAAGCGCAACTGTAAAAGATTTAACGTTAATTGAGACGCTTGATGAGGTAACTTCAGCCATTAGAGAGAGTTTTTTGTATATAACAAAAGCAAAAGACATTATGAGCACTCCAGCCAAGTGTGTAGAAAAAGACAATACAGTAGCCTACTGCAACGAGATAATGGCAAAATACGGTATAAATTCTTTAGTTGTGCTTAATAAAGGTGAGCTTATTGGCATTGTATCAAGGCCTACACTTCAGAGGGCAATATACCATAATTACGCAGATGAGTCTGTTGAGAAGTTTATGGTTACTGATTTTTATACAGTCAGTGAAGATGTACCTTTATCAAAAATAAAAACAATAATCATTGACCAGAAACAGCGCATCATACCTGTGGTTAGAAACGAAAAAGTAGTTGGTGTGTTGACAAGAACCAATATATTGAACCTAATCAATCAAACAGAACAAAA